>CAIRYL010000160.1 GCA_903882825.1 uncultured Candidatus Peregrinibacteria bacterium
AAAATTATAAATCTTAAAAATGAAGCGATACAAAAAATTTCTACCGCAAAAACGTTAGAAGAACTCCGAAATATAGAAATAGAATTTTTAGGAAGAAAAGGCACACTCACTTTATTGTTGAGAGAAGTCCCCTTACTTCCAACAGAAGACCGACCGATATGCGGAAAAACCGCAAATGAAGCCAAAAAAGAAATAGAAGTGGCGCTCGCAGAACAAATATTTATACAAGAAGAATCTCGGATGCAAAACATACAAAATTCGGAATGGATTGATATTTCGGCTCCATCAAAACCTATTTTTTTTAAAAGCGGAAAACGTCATCCTATTCATGCCTTTATACAAGAATGTGAAACAGTTTTTGGAAGACTCGGATTTTCCGTTGCCGAAGCCTACGAAATTGAAGACGATTTTCATAATTTTGAAGCCCTTAATTTTCCACCTGATCATCCTGCACGAGAAATGCAAGATACTTTTTTTATAGGAGGAAAATTAGAAAAAATGGTCCTCAGAACTCAAACTTCGGATATTCAAATTCGATATATGGAAAAAAATGCTCCGCCTATTCGTATTATTGCGCCCGGAAAAGTGTATCGAAAAGATGCAGATGCCACACATTCTCCCATGTTTCATCAAATAGAATGCCTCATGATTGATAAAAACGTCTCACTGGCAAATCTTCGTTTTATTCTGCTTTCTGCCTTAAAAGACCTTATTTCCCCTGATACCGATCTTCGATTTCGGCTTTCTTTTTTCCCATTTACCGAACCATCTCTCGAAGTAGACGCTCTTTTACAGGTAGATGGTGAACGAAAATGGCTAGAAATTGGTGGTGCAGGAATGGTTCATCCGAACGTTTTAAAAAACGTGAACATCAATTCCGAGGAATATAATGGATTTGCGTTTGGATTTGGAATTGAAAGAATGATTATGATTAAGCACGGCATTACAGATCTTCGGCTTTTTTATGAAAATGATTTACGATTTTTGAGTCAATTTTAAAAACAGAAAAGCTTTAAAAACTTCTCTTTTACAGAAGCCAAAAAAGTTATACCTACCGAAAAAGATTTAGTACCTCTGTCTTCACTGATGAGTTTGGATTGGTGTTCAGGGCTAAAAGATGTTGTAGTGCATCTGGATTTGGAAGACATGCAATTTGCGATGCATAATGATCAGTTACCGATGATAATTGTTGGACCGCAACAGAAGCAGGAAGACATTCTTTTGAAAATCGGTCACCCGCTTTTTCAAGAGCGCTGAGAGTATTTTTAATAGAGAATTCGTTTATTTGAAATTTATCATTCAAAGAAGAAGTCTGAGATTCTTTATGATCTAAATCTTCCGTATGTGCTGACCCTTCGGCAGAAGGAATATTAAAAAGACGACGAGATTCGTAAAAAGTAATCATGTCAAGGACAGTAAAAGTTTTTCGGCGACTTGTATGTCTTTTTGTTTTATTTCTGGCTCATAACCCAAAAACTCAATTCGCATTTCTTTTTCTATTTGCCGTAAATCATGCAAATATGATTCTTGTATTCGTAAAATTTGCTCCTTTTCGCTTTCTGTAAAACGAGACTCTAAAAAGGCATTCATTGGAATTTTCGCAATCATTTGTTTTATAATTCTCCACAGTTCGTTTCGGATGGTTATTTTTCTTTCTTCCGACATATTGGGAAGTGTCACCAGTAATTCAGTACGTTCATTGGCATCTAAATACGGAATCATTTCTAAAAGCTGTTGAATTTCGTTGTGAATGGTATGCATTTTTGTATAACTCAATTAAAAACCCTTTCTGAAGATTATCTCATATTTCTGAGAATTTTTCAATGGGCTTTTACGCAGTTCTTGCAGGCAAAGATTGTTCGTATACCAGAAAAAATACGGTAGAAAAAACAACTCCAACAATGCTCATCACTATACTTACAAGCGGTTGAATAATATTTATAGAACTCCCCATTAATTGAATGGGCAACATAATAACAATAGAAAACAATATAAAAATAAGCCCGAGTACCAAAAAATATCCAAACGTATTCCACCAACGTCCTGTTACCAGTGATTTACTATATGAAAGCGCTTCCATTCCCACTTTTCCACGAATAGCAACCGATTGCATTACAAATGCCCAAAAAACACTAAAAATAATACCAGGAATAACAAGTAACAAAGATAAACAAAATATGAAAAAAAACGAAAGAAATGAAGTAATAAGAGCTGGGAAAAGCTTCGACATTGCTTTTTCAAATATTTGAGGTACTGTTACTGAATTTTGGACCGCCACTTCCGAAACAAAAATAGAGATACAAAGAGAAAGAAATACCCATGACAACGCGTTGAGTACCAATACTATAAAAACAGCAAATCCGATTTCTGGCGGGGTAGATTGAGATTTTGAGAGAAAAAAGAGCAGAATTTGAATAGGGATTAATATGGGAAGTGCAATAGAAAGGATTTGAGGAGTATAGGATTTAAAAAACTCTCCGGTGAGTGAGAAAATTTGAGAAAGACTATACGGCTTAAATTGGGATTCCATAAGGAAAAGAAAAAGAGTTTTTGACTATTTTTAACACATATATTTATGAGTGCACAATATATTTTTACTTTTTTGGGGGAATGCTTTTTTGATTCTTTTATTTTTGAGTATTGAGAAAATTTTCAGGAAGAGATGGTGTTCGTTTTGAAAAATAAAGCCAAAAGCCCAATACAATAACGAAAATCGAAAGAAATTGTCCCATGCTTATGCTTCCCCATAAAAATCCAATTTGCGCGTCTGGTTGACGAAAAAATTCTACAAAAAATCGAAGAATCCCATATGCAATAAGAAAAAGCGCAAAAATTCTTCCTGGAAAATCCTGAAACATTCCGCGATATATCATCCAAAACGCACACAGAAACAGAAAAAAATCTTTTAAAGCAGAATACAGCTGAGAAGGATGCCTCATTTCTCCATCTCCAAAATTTATTGCCCACGGAACAGTGGTAATACGCCCAAATAATTCTCCATTTACAAAATTCCCAAATCTTCCAAATAAAAGCCCCAATGCTAAAATAGGAACACCCGCATCCGCAATAACCCAGAGTGGAAGTTTTTGTTTTTTTGCCATAAAAAATACTCCCAACGCCCCTCCTAAAAGCCCTCCATGAATACTCATTCCTCCATGCCATACCTGAAAAATTTCAAAAGGATGACTCCAAAAAAGTGGGAAATTATACACCAATGCATAAAAAATACGTCCTCCTAGCACTCCTCCCAACATTGCCCCAAATAAAATATCCATCGATTGATCTGTAGAAATTTGTATTCCTCGAAGACGGGCAAAAAAAGGAAAGAAAAAAATACCCACCACCATGGAAAGCGCGTACATAGCGCCATAAAAATAAAAATGTAGGGGACCTACAGAAAGTAATATTTGTGGTGTTGGGAAAAATTCAATCATACACAATAAAAGTACTATTGGTATGGTACACAAAAAAAATAATTCCAAAAACAAGAGAAGTGTTCTCCAACAGTATTTTTACTATTTATGATCTTCATTATAAGTATTTTCCGCTTTATCTAAAATGGCATCCATATTTTTTTTTGCCAACAATGGACCCACTTTTTGAGGATCCAAATAGTATTCTACCAGTGTTTGAATCATATCGAACCCTTCTTTTGCACCTTCTTTCCCCGCATTTGGAGCAGATAACCCCAACTCGCTTAAAAGCCTTATGTATCGGGGATCTTCGGTAAATAGCTTATTTAAAGATTTTCCAAGATTTGCTTCGCTTCTTTCATTTTGATTGAGGAGAATCTTAAAAAACTTTTCTAAGTCCGGAATAGCGCTGTAAATTTCATAGTTTTTTTTCATATATTCCCCTGTTTTAAGAGTTTTAGAGTATGCCCCTCCTTCACGCGGAATGGCTTGTAATTCATTATGTTTTAAGCGATAGGTTGCATTTTTTCCTGTTAACAATCGTTCTTTTAAAAGCGCATCCATAGTAATAACATATCCTGCCTGACGCGCAATAACTTCCCGTAATTTTGATTCGGACATTCTGTCTCGATTGCGAGCTAACGTGGTAATATGGTCTAAAACACCCACCTGAATATTATTATAAATAGATGCTTTAAATCGTGCATTTCCTCCTGTTGCTCCTGCAGTAATACTAATCGCCATACTTTCGTCTCCAATACTGGCAATCACGCGCGCATGATCATGATCAAATTGTGCACCATCTTTATTGGCAAATACTCTATCGCGCACTTGCGTTGCCTCCATGATATTGAGATACATAAAAGTACTCACATCTTGTCTGTCTGGAAAAGCAAAATTATCTTTTGCAATGGGTTTGCCGGTTCGTTGCAAATGAATATCTTTTATTTGTTGAACCCACACTTCATATTGTTGTTGGTCTGGATTCATTTGGTTAATAATTTGCAGTGGTGGCCATGCATTTGTAAATTGTTGTTGAATTGCCATTGCTCGTTCGGGAGTGAGTAAACCAGAAGCAACCCCTGCCACCACATAGTAAAAAAAGTGTTCTGGATTCCCTTTTCCTCGTTTTGCTAAAGCCACCACAAATGATTCATATCTATGGGGATCCACTTTTTGAGCTCCTTCTCTTTTATTTTTAAGCATTTGCTCAATTTGCACAGGAATTTTATTTACATAATTATCTATTTCTTTTTCGTATTTTTTTACCTGAGACTCAATTTTTCCCTGGTTGGTTGATTCTAAGTCACCATATTCTTGGGCATCCCATATTCGCTCACACGCACGTTGTATTTTTGAAGCACGAAGCGCAAGATTATATTTATCAGATTCATAAAATTTTACACCGGAAAAACGAGTAAGCGCATCCCAAATTTCTTCATTATTCCAATCAATACGCCCTTTATCTGCCAATGCCCGAAGCCCAGCCTTTAACTCATCTGGGTGACTTGAATTTTTAATAAAATCAAATACTTGCCAAGCATCCTTATTGGCAATAGCTTTTTTATATTTATCTACTTCTTCTTGTTCTGCAGACTCTTTTTCACGATCAAAATCGTTTGATAACTGATCAATAACCCCTTCAAACATGGCTTGTCCTGCCTTACCCATACGACGTTTAGATTTGGTTTGGTGCTTGCGAACAATATAATCTGTAAAAGTAGTCCATAATCTTCCGACATCTTTCATAGAAAGAAACGTAGTATTTTTCCAAAGTTCTTTAAAATATTCTGGTTCCTCTTCTACTTTTGCCATTTGTTCTGAAACTTGTTTCGTTAATAAATCTACGTCGCCTGAAAAACTTCCATCAGCGGCATCATGAAGCGCAATAATTTGAAGAGCAGTAGATTCTCTTGGATCTGATAAAAATTCTGACATCTGTTCATTAATTTTTTCAATCATTTGTTCTCCATACTGTTTTCCCAGTGGAGATTTCGCATCTTTTAAAAATACTTCTAATTTTTTTCTATTACTGGTTTGTGCACTGGCTATTTGGCTTCTCCAATGTTCAATATCAGCAGGCGTTGTTAAAAAATCTGCTGATTCTTGAGCGCTAATGGTTGATTCCCCTTGTGCGGCGTATCCTTTTCTCCTTAAACCTGGAGATTCTCGAAAATTTTCCGAAAATGCACTATACGAACGTTCTAAAAGATTTTTAAAATCTGGATCATTTTTTAAGCTATCTGCAATGCGTTCCATATTGTCATCAAGGTTTCCTCCAACCACTAAAGATGCAAAAATTTCTTCAAATTTATTCGCATCGCTTTCTGTGAGTATTATTGCCTCAACAATTTTTTGTAATTCTGGAAACTTGGTTTTAATAAGTTCTTCTAATCCTTTTGCTCCTACTTTTCTTCCATCTTTTGGAAGTTTTTCATTGGCATAAAAATCTATCATATGCGCTAATTCGTGCCCTATTCCCGCACGATGTGCAATGGTAACATCCCCTTTTTCTAAACTATCATACTGATCTTCACGCAGAAGAATGGTGGTATTTTGAATATCAAACATAAATCCTGCAGACGCCTTTTTTTCCCATCCTCTTTTTGCCCAGTCTTCTGTAGAAACTCTGGCAAAAAGGTCTGATCCATTTGGTTTTTTTATATATAAAAATTCTTCTGGAAGCGGTTTATTTTCTTGAATCGCACGAATAATATTGGGAACAAGCGTTATTATTTCTTCCAAAGCGTTCCGTTCATTTTCCATTTCAGCAATGGCATTTGGCATTTGAATAGTTGTTGGTGTGGGTGAAGAAAAATTTTCTGTTAAATAGTGATGAAGATTATTGTTTACAATTACATCTTCCAACGTTTTCGTTTTTTCTCGAGCATCTGCCAAAACATTTGATAAACTGACTTTCTCAAACGCATCGTAAATAAAATGTTTTTTCTCATGCGGAATATCTCCTCCATGACGACGAAAGTAATCTTTTAAAAATATTCCCACATTTCCTTGTGCTTTTTTAATTTGTTCCGCGGTTGGAATCGGTAATTCTTGTGCGTATTGAAGGGCTTGATGAACAGCAATTCGAGCATTTCGAGCCTTTTCATCCGTTTGTCCTTCTACAGATTTTTGAAGCAATTGTGCCCAATTTATCACTTCTGTTTTTATTTCTGCATAATAATTTTGTACTTTCGGAATATCAAACGCCTCGGTATTTGCTGTTTTTATTTTCTTTTGTATAGAAGAATCACTTAAATCTTCTACTAAAGTGGCATTCCACGTTGTTTCCAATTGTGTCAATTCTATAATTATTTTTCGCCCAGCAGAAATATATCTTGGTACATTTTGAGGATGAAAAAACGAAACCACTGCAGAAGAAACAGTGGTGTCTTTTGAAAAATAGTGCGCCAGCGATTCTTCTGGAAATCCCATATTTTCGGCATTTTCTGGATTTTTAATCATTTCGGGAACAGGACTGGACGAAATATCCGAATTCAGAAAATATCTCTTTTCAAAGGCTTGAATATCAGAAAAATCTAAAGGTTCCAGTCCTTCTCCGTTGTTAAAAAACCTTTTGAGTTGTGTGGGACTGATAGGAAAATTTGTACCACAAAATTTTTTACAATACATCTCTGTGTCTCCATCATTTTTTCCAGATTCTTCCCATTGTCTTTTTGCTTCAATAATTTCTATTCTTCTTTCACGAAACTTTTCGGAAAGTTTTTTATTTTCAGCAAGCATCTTTTCTTGAATTCTTAAAACATGCTGAATAGATTGAAGATCTGCAGAAGAAAGTACTTCTTGCTCTTGTAACTTTTGTGCGTATTCACTATCCGAACCACTTTTAAGCGCTAATAAACGTTCTCCAAGCATTTTATAGTGCGTTTCCATGGCATGCATTTGGCGAGACCGTTCTTCTACTGTAATATTTGCCAGTTGTAAAAGTTTGCTATACAGCTGAAAAGATCCTTCCAACATTTTTCCAATTTCAGGAATTGTTTGATTTCGAGATTCTAATAAGAGTTTTTGACGCTCTTGCTCTATCACTTCAAACATCGCTCTGTTTTTTTGAACTTCTTCTGTAGCGCCCTGTCTGGCAAGCATGGCTCTGTCTGCCACGGCTTTTCCAAGATTTTCTGTAATAATTCTTTGCATTTCTTTTTCTCTGTTTGCAATTTCTGTATCTTCTTGAGTCGCTATTTCTTCTTTTTCACGAATTTCCGCCGTTACTGCCCTAATATTTGATTGCGCCTTTTCAACGGCATTTTCGAGTACAAAAAATCCTCTCGATTCCATTACCGTAGTTCTAAATGCCAGAAGTATTTTTTTTTCTTTTTTCCCACAAATTCTTAAAAAGTCAGTATCAGAATCAATACTTTTCATCAGTAAATATGCCTCTGGACTTTTGATACGGTTTGGATTTTTTAGAAATCTTTCAAAAAGTAAAAAATATTTTGCGCGATCTCCTGCACTTTTTAAATACTGTACCGCTTTTGAAGGAGGAATAAGCGTAAACATTTCCCAATCGGCACGCAAATTTCCTCCATTTTTCAGCCGTCCAAAAGCATAAGAAAAATCATCTTCTTCTTTATAATCCAGTACTTTTAAAAGTTCTTTTGATTCTCCTTTGAGTGCGTCTTCTACTATGCTTCGATCTACTCTTCTGAGTTCAATTTTTTCAGATAATGTTGCTGTTCCTAATGATACTTTCTGAGCAAGCGTTTTTACTTTTTGTTGTTCTGCTTCCAATTTTAAACGATCCTGTTCTTCTTTTTTTTCATTTTTTTGCCCTAGAGTACTATCTTCAAAAGTTTTTTTTTGAACAAACCCTTCCCGTGATTCACGGAAAGAGAAATCCTTTTGCCAACGAGGAAAAAGGAAAAAAATCATGGACTTTTTCGAAATAAAAAGATTGGCGTAATAACCCCTCTCCAAAAAGCAAGTATTAAAAGAATTCCACCAGAAATAATGAAAATGATGTACACTCCGGCAAATGGTCCCGTTTGGGCTGTTTTATTCGCATTTATAGCAGGTCTTTTTTGTATATTTGTGGCGTTTGCAGAAATATTATTTACACCAGACGGCAAAGAAAGAGAAGAATCCGATCCTGCTAAAATTCCAAAAAATGGATGACTTTCAGATCCGCTCGCTCCCACTACCAGGTACGCTTCATCCGAAAAATCACTGAGCTTTCCCGTTGCATCATACGCACGAATCGCAAAATAATAACGTTTTCCTTTTTCTAAAAATCCAGCAGGAATGGTGTAATTATTCGTTCGCCCCATATCACGTCTATGAATATACGATCCGGTTAATTCATCATAATACAAATAATATCCAGCAATTCTTACGTCTTCTCCAAATTTCCAAATAAATTCAAGTTTTCCGTTTTCATCACTACGTGCCCGAAAACCCTCCGGACGAGGAATATCAACATAACTCGGAATATCTGGAATGAAAGAAGGAGCTGGAGGTACCGGATCCATACTCACGAGTGGTCCTCCTCCAGTAGAAGAATCAGGGGGACGAGTATTTCCAGATCCAGAACCAGAAGAAGGTGGGGAAATATTCCCACCAGATCCTTGCAAAAATTTTAAGGCTTTTGGTTCAGTGGTAAGGACATTTTTAGTAATAAGATTTTCGATAGTCAGTACGGCTGTTTTCCCCACGTCAGAAGATTGATAATCGAGAAACGAAATAACACTCCCTTTTGGATTTTTCAGAACTGAAAAAGTGACACTAGCCACATAAATTTCAGGTGTAATTACAGGAGTTCCCAATACCGCTCGCCCTATTTTTACTTCTTTCGTCACGGTATCTATTTCAAATTCCCCAGGAGCTGACAAAGGAAATGCCGAATTCTCATCTGTGAGTTTTTTTGCCTCAAAAACAGTAGTATCGTATTTCAGCCATGATGAAACCGAATAAATTTGAAATTTATCTGGATTTTTTATAAAAATATCAAGCGTAAATTCTTGACCAGGCGAGAGTGATTTTTGAAATGCGAGATATTTTCCATCTACCACCGAAAATTCTGGACATGAAGCAGTGGTACATGGTTCTTTCCATACTAAATCCATCTGTGCCATTGCATGTGATGGTGCAAATAACAGAATGAAAAAAAGTCCCCCGAAAAGCCAAAAAAGTATTTTTTTTCCGTTCAAAGTTTTTGGTTTTAAAAATTCTGGTAATAGTAGCGATTTTTTATAAAAAAATCAAGTTTGTTTTGCCTTTCTCTTAAAAAATAAGCACAATGGGAAAGTATTTTTAAAAAAATATGGAAGAAATAAAAATTGACCAAATGGGAATATTGGGAGACAAAAACGAAGAAGCGAAACTGGCGATGGATATTTTTGAAACTGAGCATTTATTTATTATTGTTGTTCCCCTGGCAGGAGTTCCTCTTAAAAATATTACTATTCATGTTTCAGAAGATGTTCTCTCTGTTTCTGGAACTCGAGATTTTCCTGATGATATTGATGAATTTGGAGAAAAAAACTTCTTTTTACAAGAGTGTTATTGGGGGAAATTTTCACGAAGTATTGTACTGCCAGCAGTAGTAAGTTCGGCGGATATTCAAGCAAAAATGCGGGATGGAATTTTATATATTACCATGCCAAAAGCCAGAAAAGCGCACGAAAAAAGCGTGGCAATAGAAATGCAGTAAAATACACATTTGTTCGTACTTTTCCTCTTTTTTCCCTCATGAAAAAAATTACAAAAGCGCTTTTTCCTATCGCAGGAATGGGAACCAGACTTCTTCCGGCTACAAAAGCAGTACCAAAAGAATTACTTCCCGTATACGACCGCCCTATTTTAGAAGTGCTCGTAGAAGAAGTAGTAGATGCGGGTATTCACGAAATTATTTTTGTCACGAGTCGAAAAAAATCGGCTTTAGAAAACCATTTTGATGCATATCCAGAACTCGAAAAAAAACTAGAAGAAGAAGGGAAAACTGAACTATTTGAGAAAATTAGAAAATTTAGAAATGTAAAATTTACATACGTTCGTCAAGCAGAACCAAAAGGCGATGGACACGCCATGCAGTGTGCCGAGCATCTTTTTGGAGATGAACCATTTTTGGTAATTTTTGGAGATGAACTTCTTTTTGGACCAAGCAGTTCGGTACAACAACTGTTGTCGGCGTACGAAAAAACAAACACTTCTATTATTGGTGTTCGTCATGTTCCTACTGCCGAAATTTCTTCGTATGGAGTGGTGGCGCCACTTTTAAAAGTGGATAGTAACGAAAAAAACACCCATGAAAAAGGAGAAATATTTCAAATACAAGGAGTAGTAGAAAAACCACGTCCCGAGGACGCACCTTCTAATTTCGCGGTTATTGGAAAATATATTTGTACACCAGAAATTTGGAAAGCGCTGGAAGATTCGCAAAAAATAAGCAGTGGAGAAATACGACTTATTGATGGATTTTCGGAAATACTTGCGAAAAAAGGTGTATTATACGCCTCGGAAATGAAAGGATTTCGGTTTGATACCGGAAACCCAAAAGGGCTTTTTTTAGCAAATTTATACAGCGCATTACAAAATGGAGTAACAAAAGAAGAAATAGAAGCGTTTTTATAAATTTTAGGAATCTTTGAAATAATAAAAGCTTCGTCACTCTTCATTATGCGAAGCAATAGCGTTTTTAAGCCAATGAAAAAGGTGATTATTAAAAAATTTTACAGAGGATTTTTTACACAAATATAAAAAATATCAATGTTCCTACTACAATTCGGTACCATCCAAAAATCCAAAAACCATGATGGGTGAGAAATTTTACGAGCCATTTTACGGAAAAAAAGGCAAATATAAACGCAGTTCCAAAGCCTACTGCGAAAAGTGCCCATTGTTCACCCGTAAATGAAAAACCAGTTTTAAAAAGATCATATCCGGTGGCAGCCATCATGGTTGGAAGTGCCAGCAAAAAAGAAAATTCTGCAGCTTTTACGCGTGAAAGTCCCATCATCATTCCTCCAATAATGGTGGCACCAGCACGAGATACTCCCGGAATCATAGAAATAGTTTGAAAAAACCCAATAGAAAGCGCATTTTTAAATGAAATATCCGAAATTTCCAGATTTTTTTCTTTTTTTGCCATCCAAGAATCTATAAACAGTAAAATAATTCCGCCAAAAACCAAGGCAATACTCACGGTAAAAGGCGAAAATAAATAAGTTTTTATAGTTTTATATAATAAAAATCCAAAAAATCCGGTGGGTAAAAACGCAATAAAAAGAGTAAGAAACAGTTTTGGTTTTTCGGTTAAATGTTTTAAATAAAGGCTTAAAACTGCCAAAATAGCGCCCAGCTGAATGGCAATTTCAAAACTTTTTAAAAAATCGGTTTCCGGAATCCCTAAAAAATGGGCAGAAACAATTAAATGTCCCGTAGAAGAAATGGGTAAAAATTCAGTAATACCTTCAATAATTCCCAATATAAAAGCATCAAAAAAATTCATAAGGAATAAAAAAATAAAAAAATTTCTGGTGGAATAATACACAAAAAATATGCCATTTGCGTTTTTTTTACAAATTTTACGAATAATTCTTTTTTTCCTGTACTGGGAATTTCACTTCAGGAGCGAGTAAGGAAAGTGTTCCGTCACTCTCGAGGAGGTACGACGAAGCAATCCATGTCTCACACTGAAGCGGTTTTTGGTTCTTCTCTTTCCAATTTTTTATATTCCACAATATCAAAATCGTACGCATGAGACGAATTTTTTGGGAAATGACTACTACATACCACTTCCCATTGGGAAAAAGGTATTTCTGGAAAAAATGCATCGGCGCTGGGAAATTCGGCACAAATATGGGTTATAATCAGTCGTGTGGCATACGGCAAAAAGAGTTTGTAAATTTGCTCACCGCCTATTATAAAAATTTCTTCAGAATATTGTAAAACCTCCGACCAGTTATGTATTACCGTAATATTTGAAGCTGTAAACTGTGCATCACGCGTAAGAACAATATTGGTACGGTTTGGTAAAGCGTGTCCAATACTTTCAAATGTTTTGCGTCCCATAAGTACGGTTTGGTGTTTAGTGGTTTCCCGAAAATGCTTCATATCTTCTGGCAAATGACCCGACTAAACGAACGGTTGAAGTTGAGCAGTTCTGTTCGTGGTCGGCGTGAAGAATTAAAAGCGTGTCCACTGCGCTCACCACTGCTGGATTGAGAGCTGGCGCAACGCCTTCTTTTCCAAAGGTCATGTTGAGGAAATTCTCGACATATCCCAAGGAAGCGTCTGGATCAACGAAT
>CAIRYL010000161.1 GCA_903882825.1 uncultured Candidatus Peregrinibacteria bacterium
AGTATTTAAACTATTTGATATTTCAGAAGAAGTTCGATTGATATTTGTCAATCCATTGGTGATATCTATGGTCGCGATACCATCATTACAATTTATTTCATCAGACGTAGATCCACTAATATCCAAAAACCTGATAAAACAAGATCCAATGGTAATATTTTGCCCGGCTGTTGGTACAAATTCTACCGAAACAGAGAGAGCTGCCTTTGTTTCTGGAATATTCGTCACGAGAGTGGCAGTACTTGCTTCTTGCGTATTTTCTCCTTGGCTTTCTAGTGTTTGCACCGCCATAAAAGATCCAGAAATGCTGGCGAGCGCAGATGATGAGATACCAATAAAAAATAGGAAAAAAGAGAGAAAATAGAGTGTGTGTGAAATAATATTGTGCCTTTGGAAAGACCAATCGAAAAAAGATTGCTGTTTCATAGAAGAGAGGATAATAAAGAAAAATATGTAACAAATTGAATATACCCTTCAGTAAAAAAACAACAAGAATTTCCTTTTTTTTATTCTTGACTTTCTTTTTTTATGATGTAATAAAAATATGTATATATCCAAAAAAGAACACAACACCCTCCAAAAACGAGAAGTGGTATCCAATCAATCACCAGAGGGGGGACAAATGAGAAAAAAATGCTACTGATAAAAAGTGTTATAATACTGATACTAAAGGCAATTATAAATGGGAAAACAGTTAAAAAAAGTGTTTCTAATGTAACAAAATAAGAGATCCAAGAGTTTTTTGCTCCGAGTCGAGAAAATCTCCAACGAATTCTTTTTTGTGTTTCTTTATTTACAAAAAGCATCGCTATAAAGCTGAGTATAGCCGAAGCCATTAGGAAGAGTGTGAGAACACGAATAAGAAGAAGTACTTTTGTAATAATCGTATTTATTTGGGAAGAAATCTCTTTTGTTTTAATGGTAGTAATGCTGGGAAATTCTTTTATGATACGAGATTCAAGAGATGGAAGATTATCTGTGTTTTCCCATGAAAATCCTAAATACGATGCGGGTGCATCTTGGAGAAGTTTTGGAGGAAATACAAAAATAAACCAGGGCGATAATTTTTGTTCCCCCACACTCCGAATATTTTGAACCGTTGTTTTTATTTTTTGTCCTTGAATATCAAAGGTTAACGTGTCACCTATTTGTATCCCCATTTCTTCTGCAAAATTTTGCTCTACCGAAACTACCAATGAGGAACTGTCTTCTGTCCACCACGTTCCTTTTACAATTTTTTCGGTTTCTGAGATTTGTAGCCGTGAAGTAACATTAAATGCTCGCTGTGCTCTTGGGTAATTTTCTTCATCTCCTCGAATATTTTTATCGTTCCATATCTCTAAATACGATCGAACAATAGGATACCATTCTATTTTTTTTATCAGAGCGTCCACTCCTTTTACTTGATCTTTTGAAACATCAAAAAGAATAAAAGTGGGGGCATTTACTTGTTGTGAAGAAAAAAGTTCTGTTTCAATGCTTTTCCCAAAACTTCCGGTACTACAAAGGGCAAAAAATGCAAGAAATAATGAAAGGAAAACAAGTCTTGTACCACGTTGCGGACGATGAAATACGGAAAGAAGAATACGGAATAAGAATGGTTTTTGGGTTTTCCAATGCAGAGTGGAAAACCATTTTTGCAAAAAAGAAAAGGCAATGATAGAAATACTAAAAATACCGACTCCCATTCCGAAAAAAACGAGGGCGCTCCATATGGTTGGAAATACCAATACACAAGAAATAAACCATAAAAAAACGAGTGCTCCATTTTTAAAACAAAAGAAGAGAAGTCTCTTTCGATTATTTTTATTTTGTAAAAACTTTAAAATTGATAATTTTTCAAAGTGAGATTCTTCTGAATTTTGAGCTCTTAAAAGGCTTAAAGGAGAAAGATTTAAAAGGGGTGTTAGGAGTTCTATACTGGCAATAAGAAAAAAGAGAAATGCGATTCCAATTCCTGGGAAAATTTGGGAAATGCTATTGGTATTTGTAAAAACTTCTGCAAATTGAGGAATAATATGGGGAAGAAAAAGAAGGAACGTATACCCGAAAATACTCCCAATACTGCCAAGGATAAGACACCATATTCCCATCATTCCAAAATATCCACCAAGAATAGTGCTTGGAGGCATTCCCATCGCTTTTAAGAGTGCTATATTTCGTCTTTCTTTTGTGAAAAAATGTTCAATTCCGAGTAATAGTGTTCCTGCAAAAAGAGTTAATAAAAGCCCTAAAAATCCAAAAAAGAAAGATTCGGCGCTTTGAAATGTTCTAAAAATTCGTCCTCCTTCTTCATTGGCGAGTCGAATACGAATACTTTTGGGAATATTTCCAGACAAAAGCATAGTTTTTATATTTTCTGCCACCAGAGTATTTGGAGTTACTATCGTTAATACGTAGTCTACTCGGCTCGTGCGTCTATCAATCCCACTACGCAGAAATCCTGCTTCCGAAATGAGGACACTTCCGCCAAAAAGAGCGGACGTATTTTCTACATCTGGCAGAGCGGTAAAAATTCCAACAATCGTAAAATCAACATTCCCAAACGTTATTTTTTCTCCTTCTTGTACGCTTAATCGATCAGCGACATCAGTATTTATCCAAATTTCTGTTTCTTTGGGGGGGGTATATGATTTTTGGATGGTTTTTACCGCTCCCAACAGTGGATATGCAGAATCTGTTACTTTTGCTTGTACTACCAATGGGGTGTCGTTTTTTCGAATCATGGCACTAAATCCCATTTGTGAAGAAATTTTAATATTTGGGAGTGCCAATACGCTTGGAAGGTTTGGAATATTTTCTGCGGTAATGGGTTGGAAATAAGATATTTTCACATCTCCTCCCATGATTGTAGAAGATTCTGATCGTAAAAAATTTTCTGAAGAGGAAAGAACCCCAGAGAGAAATGTAAAGAAAAAAGTACCGAGAAATATTGTGACTCCACCAATCCAAAGATCTGGAAGTCTGCGGAGAAAAAAGCGAAGAAAAAGGTGAAAAAATCTCACAAAAGTTTATAAAAATGAGAAAAACATGTTCTTTTATACTGTATTCCCGATATCTCTGAATTCAAAATTCAG
>CAIRYL010000162.1 GCA_903882825.1 uncultured Candidatus Peregrinibacteria bacterium
ATCCATAAAAAAACATGAGAAGTATGCCAAAACACTACGGATGATTTCGGAAAAAGTCAATTTTTCATACGTGATTTTTTAAAAAATAAAATAGCATTCATTCTTTTCCTTTTGTACTCTAAAAAAGAGTTCTTTCTTCACCCTCACCAATACCCATCTTTTTATTCTTCATTTTTTTCTCATGCACTTTTTAAATCACTTAAATCAAAGCCAACGTCTGGCGGTAGAACATAAAGATGGTCCGCTGTTAGTTATTGCCGGGGCGGGATCTGGAAAAACACGAGTACTTACCTACCGTATTGCAACGCTTATAGCGAATGGTGTTTTAGCACGAGAAATTTTAGCGGTCACGTTTACGAATAAAGCCGCAGGAGAAATGAAAGAACGAGTTCGTGAACTTTTAGGATCTGATATTCCCGTTCCAACAATTGGGACGTTTCACTCTATTGGTGCACAATTTTTACGTCGTGAAATAGAAACTATTGGGCGAGACCGCAGTTTTACCATTTACGATTCTGCGGATACTCTTTCTTTGGCAAAACGAATTTTAAAAGACAAAAATATCGACCCTCAATATATTGCTCCAAAAGGTCTTTTATCTCTTATTTCTGTCTGGAAAAATGCCATAAAATCTCCTGCAGAAGCTAAATCAGAAGCCGAGAATACGAGATCTGATCTTTTGGCAGAGTGCTACGGTGAATATGAAAAAGTGCTTTTTAAAAATAATGCTCTCGATTTTGATGATCTTATTTTATGTCCGATAGCAGTATTAAAGGCGAGTCCAAATACTCTACAAAAATATCAACGTTGGTGGAGATATATTTTAATAGATGAATACCAAGACACAAATTATCCACAATATCTTTTTGCAAAACTCCTTTCAGAAAATCATCACAATATTTGCGCTATTGGAGATACCGATCAAAGTATTTATCGTTTTCGTGGTGCCGATATTGGAAATATCCTCGCATTTCAAAAAGAATATCCAGTGGTAACGGTTGTAAAATTGGAAGAAAATTATAGATCGACTAAAAATATTTTAGCAGGCGCCGATGGCGTTATTAAAAACAATAAATCACGTATTGAAAAAAAAATGATGACACAAAATCCACAAGGAGATCCTCTTCAAATTTGGGAATGTGCAGATGAACGAGAAGAAGCGGAACGAATACTCAGGATGATTGAAACACTGGTAAAAAACGGGAAATCTCCGAAAAATATTGCTATTTTATATCGTACAAATGCCCAAAGTAGAGCGCTTGAAGAAACCGCCATGCGTCACGCTATTCCTTATACCATTGTAGGCGGACTAAAATTTTATGCCCGTTCAGAAGTAAAAGATATTTTGGCATATTTAAGGCTGATTATTAATAGGTCTGATTCGGTGAGTTTAGAACGCATTATAAACGTTCCCAGTAGAAAAATAGGAGAAACAAGTCTTCTTCGTATTCGATCATTTGCACAAGAAAAAGGGACAGAAATAGGATATATTTTAGAACATATTGGGGGTGCCGAAGGAATTTCTCCTGCTACAAAAAATGCTATTCGTTCCTTTAATAGTCTTATTGAAAAATTAAGAGAAAATTCTTCTCAATTTCCACTTTCTATTTTTATAGAAAAAGTCGTTCAAGAAACCGGTTATGAAATAATGCTGAAACGAGATGGCGAAGAAGGAGAAATGAGACTCGAAAATATTCGAGAACTGATTTCCGTCGCTAAAAAATATGATGAAATAGAAGCAGGAAAATCTCTTTCTTTATTTTTAGAAGAAGTAGCCCTGGTGAGTGATGTAGATGATGGAGAAGAGAAAAAAGATCATCTCACCCTTATGACCATTCATGCGTCAAAAGGGCTCGAATTTCCCGTGGTTTTTATAGCCGGATGTGAAGAAAATATTTTCCCCAGTAGCCGTTCTTTTTTTAATCCAGAAGATCTAGAGGAAGAACGAAGACTCATGTATGTAGGAATGACTCGTGCAATGGAAAAACTCGTTGTAACGTATGCACGAAGTCGGCTATTATATGGTGATTTTATGAATAATCCACCATCACGATTTTTACAAGAAATTCCAGAAGAAGTGTGTGAAGGGAATATTTTTACGAAAAACATTTCTTCTTCATTCTCTATTCCAGAAGAAAATTTTCAAAAAGGAGGAGAATACGAAACCGGAGAAGTGGTAGAACATTTTAAATTTGGAATCGGGAAAATACTCAATATCGAAGGTGATATTCTTACTATTCTCTTCCAAAATGGAGAACAAAAACGATTAGCGGCATCTATTGCACCACTCGAAAAAAGGGATCCAGATTTTTTATAAGTACAGCTCCCGTGGTTTTGCTCCTCTAGAAGGACCAATCATTCCTTTTTTTTCCATAATATCTAAAATTCGTGCTGCACGAGCATATCCAACCGAAAGTCGGCGCTGAAGGAGTGATGCCGAAGCTTTTCCAGTAGATCGAATCATCTCTACTGCTTCATCCATTAGGTCATCATGATCACCATTGCCCTCTGATGCAAAACTTCCGGTAAAGAGATCTGATTCTTCTGCACTTTCAAACAGGGAATCTTCAAAAAAGAATTTGTCGCCCATGGTGACTTTAATACGATTCACCACCCGTTCTATTTCTTCTCCAGAAATATAAATTCCTTGAATACGCTTTGGACGTGAAAGTTTTGGATTTGTAAAAAGCATATCTCCTTTTCCCAATAAATCTTCGGCTCCTACACTATCTAAAACCGTGCGAGAATCAATGGAACTCGTAACTGCGAATGAAATTCTTGTAGGAATATTTGCTTTAATAAGACCGGTAATAACATCTACCGATGGTCTTTGTGTGGCGATAATAAGATGCATTCCTGCCGCTCTTGCCATTTGCGCAATACGACAAATCATGGCTTCGGTATCTTTTTTATGTTCCCGCATCATAAGATCAGCAAGTTCATCAATTACAATAACTATTTTTGGAATTTTTTTAAGGGTAATTTCCTTTTTTTCGTCATCTCCTCGTGATTCTTTCTTTTTATTTCTGAGCTCTACTTTTTCGTTATATTCGGTAATATTTCGTGCACCAATTTGAGAAAATTCACCCAATCGACGCATCATCTCAGAAACACACCACCGAAGGGCAGAAAGAGCCTTGCTCGACTCGGTAATAACCGGAGTTAAAAGGTGAGGAACCCCGTCATACGGGACTAATTCCACTCTTTTGGGATCTATAAGTATAAAACGAAGATCTTCTGGAGAATACTCAAAGAGGAGTGATATCAGAAAGGCGTTCATTCCTACTGATTTTCCCGATCCTGTGGCACCAGCAATGAGAAGATGTGGCATTTCTGCTAAACTTTCCACAATTGGATTTCCGGAAACATCTTTTCCAAATGCTAATCGCAATCCTCCTTCCGCTTTTTGAAAAGCAGTACTTTCTAAAATTTCTCGCATAAATACTGTTGCACGCTTAGGATTTGGAGTTTCTATTCCTACTAAATTTTTCCCTGGAATAGGGGCCTCAATGCGCACACTTTCTGCTGAAAGCGCTAAAGAAAGTTCATTTTTTAAACCGGTAATACGAGAAAGTTTCACATCTTCATTGGGTTCTAGTGCAAATTGTGTCACGGTAGGTCCCACAAAAGCGCTTTTCATACGAACATAAATCCCAAAATGTGCGAGTTTTTCCACTATTTTTTTCCCCATTTCCATCAGTTCCGCATCTGGAATATGAAGGTCTGAAGTCCCCGATTTTAAAAGATCTAACGAAGGTTTTTCCCATCCCGAAAAATCTTGTTCTTCTGGAGAAAGAAGAGCTGAAACTTGAGCGCCTTTTTTTTCAAGAGGAGTATTGGATCTTCGAATTTCAAATCGTTCTTCAAAAAGAGAAAGATTCTCTGTTTCATTTTCCTTTTCTGAAGTATTAAAAATTCCTTTGGTTTTAAGAGGA
>CAIRYL010000163.1 GCA_903882825.1 uncultured Candidatus Peregrinibacteria bacterium
AAAAAAGAAAGAATATTATTGAGATTCCTTTTTTTGATTTAAAATTGCATTTACCGAATCAATATTTCGTTTTTTAAGGGCTATTTTTGCTGATTCTGGAAGTTTATAACGCCCAGCAAGAGCTTCTAATGCATTGGTAGCGGTCAGTTTTTGTGCTAATTCTTCCAGCATTTCATCAGATAAGCCTTTGTTCATAGCAATTTTATTTTGAACAGCACTGGTATCTTCATATAAAGTTTTTAAAATACGAGGAGGTGTACCCGGATTTCCTGCAATTTTTATCCGTACATCTTCGGCAATATCTTTGGAAAGTTTTTCAAAAAGTTCTTCAGGAAGAGCTGGATTGGTTGCTAAATAACTTCTTACTGCTAATTGAGAATCATTTGCCAGAGCCCATAAATCTTCTTGAGGAGTATTTTTATTTTGTGCAGAAAGCGCCCGAATAGCCGTTTCTACCGATTTTGTAGATTCTGAAAGTTTCTGTGCATCAGTAGTAATATTTAAATCCTGAATAATACTTTCAAGAGATGGGGGAGGAGTGATGTCTATTTTTTTTTCTTCATTTACAGGCGTAGACTGGCTCCCAAACGAACATCCTGAAAAGAGAAGAAATACAAACGTTCCTATGGAAATAAAACATTTTTTCATACAGGAGATAAAAAACTATAGGCATTATAACAGAGCGGAGAAAAAGAGAAATCATACTTTTTTATTTTTCAAAGCAGAAGTGATGAAGGTTCTTCATTCTTTCGAGAAGTTTCTCCTGATTTTTGATAAATACCAAAATATAAAACTCCCACCAATAATCCCCCCATAATATTTCCTGCAGTGGCAAATAGAATATTATGCCCTATAAGTGAAAGTGTGAGATCAGCGCTTGAAGGATTTAAAACGTACGCGACTGGTAATAAAAACATATTGGCAATACAGTGTTCTAACCCTATTGCCACAAATGCCATCACGGGGAAAAGAATTCCGACGATTTTACTCACAATGTCTTTTCCCGCAAGCCCGATATATACACCTAAGCAAACAAGCCAATTCGCCATAATTCCTCTAAAAAATATTTCGGTACTGGTGAGATGTACTTTTTTAAGAGCAACATTCCATGCACTTTTCCCAATTTCGGTGAGGGCACCAGAGTCGAGAGATTGATATATCCCACCATAATACACAAAAATAATAACGGTTATGGCGCCTAAAAAATTTGTTCCGTATACGATAATCCAATTTAAAAAAACGCTTTTCCAGGAAACACGCTTTCCCATCGCATCTGCAAAAATAAGAATGTTTCCCGTAAAAAGTTCTGCACCTGCAATAACTACTAAAATAAGACCTAAACTAAATACTGTTCCCCCTAATATTTTACTCGCTCCGTAGCCTAGAGTTTCTGCAGTGCCAGTAATAGCAACCGTATACAAAAGACTCCCGAGTGCAATATAGGCACCTCCTAAAATACCCAACCAAAAAGTTTGGGATTTTGAATTTTTTGTTTTTTTCTCTCCCATGTTCATCATGTTTTCAAAAATTTCTGGAGGGGTGTACCAAGACATAAAAAATAAAAATAATTGTACCAAAAAAAAGATTATACAAAAATAATGGAAACGAAAAGTTTTTACAGAAATGATACCATTATATGTTTTATTTATTTTTTAAAGAGAGATCTGCGACTTTAAAAAATATCAATAATTTTCAAACAAAAAAGTCGTCTTTTAAAAATTGAATTTGCTAAAAACGTGAAGAGAGTATGTAAAAAAGACTGACTCTTTGCGAGTCAGTCTTTTTTTTTATAAAGTAGTTTTTCCCTCTATTTCACTTCTTGTTGAAATTTTTGTAAATTTTTTAAAGGGTTTCCTAAAAGTATTTGAAGAGCTTGTTTAAGAGCAGTTTTTTTTGCGGTATCGGAAGTGGCTCCTTTTGCTTCCTCAATAAACGCTTCTCCTTTTGTAATAACGGTAGTGAGATATTCAATTTTTGCATCTCGTACAGGAGTAGATTGTTTTCCTGTTTGTACAATTTGAGATTTTTCGTTTTCTACACTGGCAAGTATTTCTTTTTTGTATGCTAGTGCTTTTTCCGCAATCATGAAAAGTCCTTCAATGTTGGTAGTATTTATTTCCTTTTTTAATTCTTTTGCCTTTTTGAGATCTGTTTTTTTCATCTCTATAAGAGTAGATCGTAACTCTTTTTTCGTTTTTAATTGTTCTTCTTTCATAGTTTTTATTTCTTCTTTGGAATCATTTCG
>CAIRYL010000164.1 GCA_903882825.1 uncultured Candidatus Peregrinibacteria bacterium
CAAAAAGAAAAACCTGTGCCAATTCTTGGTTTCTTAAAGGAAGATGTGAATCAATATAAGTTCATTGGTTTTTTGTTTTTATTAAGAAACTACCAAGATTACCAACTTGACAATCAAGGGGAATTAAGAGCAGTTTGGCTTTTTGAATTTCAAATTTTTTCAGATATTTCTCCTTTGAAAATTGGCAATTTTAATGATCCTTTTTTGCCTTTTTATAATCAATTTAAAAAAGAAATTTTGCCAGAAGATATGATTATTGATTCCTTGCTTCCTGAAAAAATGCAAGATGAAATTATTTTTCCAAAGTTAGATGAAGAAACTTTAAAAAACATTGAAACTTTAAAAAAGAGCTTATTAACTATAAATCCATATGAATTCGAAGTCCTAATGTCAAAACTTATCAAACACACAGGATTTTTGGATGTTAAAGTTACTAAAAAAAGCGGTGATGAAGGAATTGATGTTAATGCTTTTTTGAAGCATAAATTTAGTTATGATTTAAGCTATCAATTTCAAGTTAAAAGATGGAAGCATTCAGTTGGAAGAAAAGAAGTTGCAAATCTAAGGGGAAGCTTAAGCTTTAATAGCTTTGGAGTAATTATTTCTACAAGTCATTTTACATCGAGTGCAATTAATGAAGCTCAAGGAATTGGGAAAACACCAATTAATTTAGTCGGTATGAAGGATTTATATGAGATAATAAGAGAAACAAATTTTAATTTATCCTTATAATCAATATGAATTTAACTTGTAAAATAAACGAAAACAACCTTATGGAGTATGGATCACTAACAAAGTATAGTTTTAGTAAAAACTATAAAAGAAAGGTATCCGTTTCCAAGATTCTTGCAAAATATAAGACCGAAAAAGAGTTTATAGTGTATCAAGACATAAGAAAGGGTTTATATTTTAAGGGCGAACCCGATATAGTTCATATCAAAGAGCAGAACCAGTTGAGAGAAGCTCAGGTTTTTGTAGAAATAAAAAATACCTCTGAAAATGATCGTTGGATTGGGCTTACAGAAGAACAGTTTAATACAATCAAAAGAAGTGCTGGAGACAAAGAAATTTATATGATATATGCTTCCCTTCGATCCGAAACAATACATAACAACCCTAAAACAACAGACTTAACTGGGATGTTTCTGAAAGAAATTGAAGACAAAAACAAAAGTGAGATATTCCAAAAGTTTGCAAGTCTTAATGCCGAGTGCAAGATAGAATTTATTATTTCATCGAAAGATTTGTCACAATTTTCATTTCCGTTTGAAAGAGGAATGAATATGTATGAAACGAACTTATTCGAGGAAAAGAAAAGAAGTTCTTTTTATCCGAAGGATGGAGTAAGAAAAGATGTATTGAAAATTGATGAATATAAAGATTTTGAGGATACCATGAGGTTGACAATAGAGGTAAATCTCTACCCAGAAAAGGAAGAAATCTCAATATTCAAAGTAAAAGGAAGCTTCAAATTGATACAAAAGAAAAAGAAAACTTACATTGAATGCCTTTCTGATGTATATCTTGAGAATGACATTTTCGGATTTTTTAATCTGAAAAGTGGTAAATTTTATAGTTTTAATCTCGCTACGGTTGGGAGAGATCCAAAACTCAAAAGAAACAATATTTTTATAGCAAAAAACAGAGTTTATCAATTAGTAGAAACTGGAAAAATAAGAAAACCTGAAAGAGTGGTTGAAGAAATAGTAAGAAACATATAAATACACTATTTTGTTTCATTTCTCCATCCTTCCGATCTGTAATACTTATTTATAAATCAATATTTTGAGCATATTTTGCTCGTGATTGAATAAACTTTTTTCGGGGAAGTACTTCCGCGCCCATGAGGGTTTCAAATGTTTTATCTGCTTTTTCTGCGTCCTCAATATGCACACGAAAAAGTGTTCGTTGTTCGGGATTCATAGTGGTTTCCCAGAGTTGTTCGGGATTCATTTCTCCAAGTCCTTTATATCGTTGAACTCCAATACGAGATGTTTTTTTCTCGGGAGCTTCTTCTTCCACGCCCATTTCTTCTATCCGTTCTTCTACTTCTCCTCCCATACTCATAATAATTTCATCTCGTTCGGTATCTGAATAGGCATATTTTGCTTGTTTTCCTTTTGAAAGTTTATACAGTGGAGGATTTGCAATATACAGATGTCCTTTTTCAATAATTTCTCTGAAATATCGGAAAAAAAGAGTCATAATCAGGGTTCGAATATGGAGTCCATCCACATCCGCATCGGTCATGACAATAATTTTATGATAGCGGAGTTTTTCCATGTCGAGGGTTTCTCCAATACTGGTTCCCATGGCAATCACTAAATTTTTTACTTCATTGTTTGCGAGCATTCTATCAAGTCTGGCTTGTTCGGTATTTAAAATTTTCCCCCTGAGCGGTAAAATTGCTTGAATTTCACGGTTTCGTCCTTGTTTTGCAGAACCTCCTGCCGAATCTCCCTCTACAATAAAAAGTTCTGATTCTTTTGGATCACGAGAAGAACAATCTGCTAATTTTCCTGGAAGCGTAAGCCCTTCTAATGCTCCTTTCCGAATAACGGTATCTCTTGCGGCACGAGCTGCGAGTCGAGCACGTGCTGCCAGTAAACATTTATTAATGATATTTCGTGCTTCGCCAGGATTTTCTTCTAAAAATGCAGAAAATTTTTCTCCAAATCTGCTTTCTACCATTGGGCGTACTTCGGAATTCCCGAGTTTTCCTTTCGTTTGTCCTTCAAATTGTGGATCTCCAATTTTTATAGAAATAACAGCCGTAAGACCTTCTCGTACATCATCGGCGGTAAGGTTTACTTCTTTTTCTTTTAAAATTCCTTTTTCTCGAGCGTAATTATTAATAATACGTGTGAGAGCAGTACGAAAACCGGTGAGATGAGTTCCTCCCTCGGCGGTATGAATATTATTGGCAAATGTTAAAATATGTTCCGAAAACGAATCAGTATATTGCAGTGCGACTTCCATTAAAATTCCGTCTTCTTCTCCTTCTACTGCAATAACTTTTGAAAGAGCATTTCGTCCTTCGTTTAAATGCCGAACGTAGGCACTCACACCTCCTTCAAAATAAAAACGATATTTCGTGGGACGGTCTTCTTGCTCATTCACAACGGTTATTTCTACACCTTTTGTAAGATATGCCTGTTGGCGAAGACGCGTATAAATCGTTTCTAGATCCATTTCTAGTGTTTCAAAAATTTCTGGATCTGGGTAAAAAGTCATTTCTGTTCCTGTTGTTTTTGAGGTTCCCACCACTTCTATTTCTCCCATTACTTTTCCTTGAGAATATTCTTGTTGCCATGTTTTTCCATCTCGGTAGACACGCGCAATTACCTTTGCCGAAAGAGCATTCACCACACTGGCTCCTACTCCGTGTAATCCTCCTGAAACTTTATATCCGCCACCACCAAATTTTCCTCCGGCATGAAGGACGGTCATCACTGTTTCGAGTGCTGATTTTCCTGTTTTTGAATGAGTGTCTACGGGAATCCCTCGTCCATTGTCCTGTACACGATATCCACCATCTTTTTGAAGAGTAACAGTAATACTATTACAATATCCTGCCATTGCTTCGTCTATCGAGTTATCTACAATTTCCCACAGAAGGTGATGAAGTCCTCTGACATCAGTAGATCCAATATACATTCCTGGGCGTTTACGAACGGCTTCTAACCCTTCAAGGACTTGAATATTTTCAGCAGAATAATTTTGAGGAGCAGACATACAAGAAAACCAACAAAAGAGAGAAAAAGAGGATGCCATGTGTATGGCAACACTTCTCTGGTAGTGTACCGAAAAATTTTTATAGCGCAAAGCCATAACACTTTCTTTTTAAAAATACTGCTTTCTTTCTTTTTTTTGTTGTACACTTTTGCAAGTGATGATTTTTTCTTTTTTTATGATTACCGCTCTTTCTCCTGTTGATGGTCGATATGCAGAAAAAACAAAAGCACTTTCACCTTTTTTTTCAGAAAAAGCGTTGTTGTTTTATCGTCTTCTTATTGAAATTAATTGGCTTCAATATCTTTCGAGTCGAGAAGAAATTCCAGAACTTCGTGCTTTTTCTTCTGCATAAAAAAAAATACTCGAGCATATTTTACAGAATTTTTCAGAGGAAGATGCACTCCGAATAAAAGAAATAGAAACGACCACCAAACACGACGTAAAAGCAGTGGAATATTTTTTAAAAGAA
>CAIRYL010000165.1 GCA_903882825.1 uncultured Candidatus Peregrinibacteria bacterium
ATTGAATAATAGAAACAAAAAAAATGATACAGGAGAAAAAATTACTGTATACTTTTTTACCGCCCTGCAAAAAGAATAGGAAGTAAGCTGGGTAAAATAGTCGCACTAATTACCAATAACGCCGATACTATTGCCACAATTCCCATAACCGTTTTTTTGGTTTTTTCGTTCATACATTTAAAAAAATACCTCCTTTTATGTATCACAAAAACATATTATCAATCAAATGAATTCCTGCATACGTAACCGAAAGTAACAAAATATCACCAGATTGTGCGACTTCTTTTGTTTGTAACGTGTTTGCACTCGCAATGGTACAATAGTGCACCGCCGAAATAACTGGATGTTTTAGCAGTTTTTGGACTGCATTATGTGTTAATTTGTTCGCATCCATTTCTCCGTTTTTAAAATGAAATTGTATTTCACTCAGAGTTTCATACAAAATTTTTGCTTCTTCTCTCTCTTTTTTTGAAAGTCTCTCATTTCGAGAAGACAGAGCAAGCCCGTTTGATTCCCGAAAAATTGGTGCAATATCAATACTTATATTTGGAAATTCTTTTTGGCAGAGATATTGAACCAGTAATGTTTGTTGGTAATCTTTTTGCCCAAAAACCACAAAATCTGGTGTAAAAGCTGAAAAAAACCGATGCAAAACTGTGTACACACCATCAAAATGCCCAGGACGAGCAGATCCCTCGAGTACAGAAAAAACAGGGGGAAGCGCATGATTTATTTTTTCCGCACAAATATCTGGCGGATATACTTCTAAAACGCTCGGAATAAAAACCGCATCTATTTGGGAAAATTTAAGATTTTGAATATCATTTTCAATATTTCGAGGGTATTTTTCAAAATCTTCAGAATGAGTAAATTGTGAAGGATTCACGAAAATAGAAACCAATACTTTTCCATATTTTTTCCCACGTTTAAAAAGAGAAAAATGCCCTGCATGAAGTGCCCCCATGGTGGGAATAAATACCAACGAAAAACCTTCTTCCTGAATGTGTTCCTGAAATTTTTGTACCTCCTGAAAAGTTGAAAAAATATGCATACAGAAGCCTAAAAATGATCTTCAATAATTTTTTGAACCTCTGCAATTACGAATTCTTTTTGTCCTTCCCTACTGCACACCTGATAGGTACATTCCTCTTTTTGGCGTATCTCATTGCGTGCTGTTTGTAATCTTCTCTCCAATTCTTCTTCCGAAACGGGAGACCTACTAGAAATGCGTTTTTTTAAAATTTCTAACGATTCGGGATATAAAAAAATAGAAACAATATTTTCAGCTGGTAACACTTTTTGTATATTCCACAATCCTTGAATATCAAGCTCTCGAATAACTTTTTTTCCAGCGGTAAGTGCGGTAAACACTTGGTCTTTGGGGAGCCCATAATAATGTTTTTGATGCACAATGGCATATTCTAAAAACTCATTTTTTTCGAGTTTTGCAAGAAACACCTCTGGTGTAAAAAATAAATAATCTACGCCATCTTTTTCCATTGGTCGAGGATCGCGAGTAGTGGCAGTAATAGGAAAAAAAACGTCATTACGAGAAGAAAATACATTTTTTAAACCCTGTATTACGGTGCCTTTTCCTACACCAGAAGGACCCACCAACAAAAAAAATTTCCCAGGAAAAAAAATCATACCAAAAAAACAGTAAAAAAATCATAATTCTAAACTCAAAAACTCTCAAGTATTATACCCTTCACGCGTTAGTTTTTTTTGCCATAACAATTTCTTTAAAAGCTCCACCATGTCTTTCATGAGTATTCTTTGCTCTCCTTGAAATGTCATTTGATATTTTTCGATACTGCGCATTTGACGAACTGTAAAAAATCGATGCCGAGAATATGCTGTTTGCAATTTTTGAAAAATTTTTTCCATTTTTTGAAAACGCTCATTCTCCAAATTTTCCTGGAAAAAAGAAAAGAATCTATTCCATAAAACGTGATATTGCCGGAGATATTCTTCTTCTGAAAGAATATTTGCCATGAGTTTAAAAAAGAGTTCCCTGGGTTTCCCAGGTTTTTAATGGTTCATATCCATGGCGATGAACAGGACTCGCGCCATATTTTTTTAAAAGCTCAAAATGTTCTTTTGTCCCGTATCCTTTATGACGCGCAAATCCATATTGCGGAAACAGTATATCATACTCTTTCATTTTTTTATCTCGTATTACTTTTGCCACTATCGATGCTCCAGAAATTTCAACAAACCGTGCATCGCCCTTTATAAAGCTTTCCGAAGGAATAGAAAAAGAAAATCCATCATTTCCATCTATATGAAGTTTTTCTGGCGGTTGTGGAAGATTTTCAATTGCCCGTTGCATAGACAAAAAAGTAGCTTTTTTTATTCCAAACTGGTCAATTTCCAGTGCGGATGATTCTCCTACTCCCCACATGGCATATTGCAGAATCCATTCAAAACATTTCTCTCGTTTTTCAGCAGAAAGAACTTTAGAATCCATAAGGGGAACTGTTGGTGGAGGTGCAGAAAAAGGGAACATAAAGGCACCCGCAACAACCGGTCCGGCTAAACATCCCCGTCCCGCTTCGTCTACGCCCGCAATACAAAAGAAAGGATACACGAATTGTATTTTGAGGTATTGAAAAGAATCTGTCACCTAAAATTCTTTTTTCATTTCGGCAGAAAATTTAAAACTCCCCTCTTTTTTTCAATTATGAGTCCTGTTACTATGCGAACGCTTTCAATTTTTATTTTTTATGACAGAGTCTCATCACGCTTACGAATCGGTTATGGGATTGGAAATTCACGCCCGACTCAAAACAAAAACAAAAATGTTTTGTAATTGCTCAAATGAAACATGGAAAACTCGTCCAAACGAACATATTTGTCCTGTATGTGCAGGATTCCCAGGAGCACTCCCCGTTGCCAATACAGAAGCCGTATATTTGGGAAGAAAAATGGGGCTTGCATTAGGATGTTCTCTGCGAAAAATCTCAAAATTTGATCGCAAGAGTTATTTTTACCCAGATCTTCCAGCAGGTTTCCAAATTTCTCAATACGATGAACCCATCTGTGAACATGGAAAATTACGAGTAATAGTAAATGGAGAAGAAAAATTTTTTGGGATTACGAGACTTCATCTCGAAAACGATGCAGGGAAACTCACTCATTCGGGAAGTATTTCCTTGGTTGATTGGAATCGTGCGGGATCACCTTTAGCAGAAATGGTCACCGAACCAGATTTTAGAACACCCACAGAAGTTTCGTCATTTTTAAAAGAACTGCAACGTATTTTACGTTTGTGTGATATTAGTGATGCGGATATGGAGAAAGGAATGATGCGATGTGATGTAAATGTATCCGTACGTCCTAAGGGACAAGAAAAATTAGGAACAAAAGTAGAAATGAAAAATATGAACTCCTTTCGAAATATTGAAAAAGCATTAGAATATGAAATTGCACGCCAAATAAAATTGTATGAAGAAGGGAAACAAAACGAAATTAAACAAGAAACTCGTGGATGGGATGACGAAAAAGGGAAAACAGTGCTTCAAAGGTCAAAAGAAGAAGCGATGGATTACCGATATTTTCCAGAGCCAGATCTTCCCCCTCTTACTGTTACGGAAGAAGAAATACATACGTTAAAAAAAGAAATTCCAGAACTTCCCGCCGAAAAAATAGTACGAATTATGCAATCGGGTATTTCATTTACAGATGCCGATATATTGGCAAGCGAACTAGAAATCACCAATTTTTACGAAGCCGTAAACCAAAAATGCAATGATCCGAAAAAATCTGCTAATTGGGTTTTAGGGGCTATTATGAGCTATAGAAATGAACATTCTCAATTTTCACTTTCTTCTTTTTCTCCCGAACATCTTGGAACACTGATTACCATTATAGATGAAGGCATTATTTCTGGAAAAATTGCAAAAGAAATTTTTGAAGAAGTCATGACCAATAACATCGATCCGAGAAAATTTGTACAAGAAAAAGGACTGGGACAACTTTCAAATACTGGAGAACTCGAAGAAATTTGTGAAAAAGTGCTTCAAGAAAACCAAAATATTGTAGAAGATTATACAAGAGGGAAAGAAAAAGCGTTTGGAGCGTTGGTGGGAAAAGTAATGGCAATTACCAAAGGAAAGGCAAATCCATCAATAGTAAATGAGATTTTAAAAAAATTATTATTAAAAGCAGTTTAAAAATTTATAATACATTTCGTACCCTCATTTTTAAAATATCCCTCTTCACCCTTGACGGAAGAAACGCGCTTTCATACAATCTCTCGGCGAACGTTCTTACTTTCTTAAAAGGACGCATTCAAACGTCGTCGCTTTCCCCGTGCCGAGATGGCGAAATTGGTAGACGCGCGAGACTCAAAATCTCGTATCCTCCCGGATGTGTGGGTTCGATTCCCACTCTCGGCACCATATTCTTTTTTTTTGTTCCATGTCAGATATTGTACTTTCCACAGAAAAACGAGACCTTCACGTAAAAGCAAAAGATATTCGATTGTCGGGGCGTATTCCTGCGATTGTATACGGACACAATACTTCTCCTGTAATGATTTCTGTAGAATATCAACCCTTTCGAAAAGCATTTCGAGATGCGGGAGAATCTACTGTTATTTCTTTAGAAATAGACGGAAAAAGTATTCCAACGCTGGTACATGATGTGCAATATGAACCTATTTTAGATACTTTTTCTCACATTGATTTTTATGCGATACAAGAAAATGAAACAGTAAAAGCACATATCCCACTTATTTTTACTGGAATTTCCCCTGCTGTTAAAACACTTGCTGGCGTTTTAACCACTACACTGGATACTTTAGAAATTCGATGTCTTCCAAAATATTTAGTACATGATATTACCGTAGATATTTCGAGTATTGAAGATTTTCATACGGTTATTACCGTTGGAGATTTAGAAATTGCAAATAATAAAAATATTGAAATTCTCACTGATATTTCCACCACTATTGTGAGTGTAACTCCACCGAGAGCCGTAAGTGCCGATGCTGAAACTCCAGCTCCAACTGCAGAAGTAAAAGAACCAAAGGCATCAAAATAATGTGAATGTATCTGAATGGAAATGATATACTATAAATTCCCACTCCTCAAAAGGGAATGCTCTTTTTTGGTAGTTTTTTAAAATTTAAGAGGAGAACATCTTTCTTTGAAATTCAAATGGGAATACCCTGAAAAATGTATTGAAAATTACTTTTTTAAATTTTTTTATGAAGGAATCTGAAGTAAAATTCCGCCGAAAAAAAGCAATATTTATTTCGGTTTCTATTTCATTAATACTTACTTTTTTGAAAATTGGAGCAGGAATTTCAACAGCCTCCATTTCACTCCTTTCCTCTGCACTGGATTCTTTGGTAGATTTTTTTATTTCCCTCAGCAATATTTTTGTTCTTAAAAAATCAGAAGCATCTCCTACAAATAATTTTCAATATGGGTTTGGGAAAATAGAGGGAATTTCAAGCCTTTTCCAGGGTATTTTTATTATCTCCATGGGAATTGGAATTATTGTAAAAGCAATATTTTCGTTACTCGATGGAACCAAAGTTCACGATGCCCAAAATATTTTTCTAGTCATGACCATTTCCACTATTACTGTTTTTTTTCTGAGTAAATTTTTAAAAAATGAAGCAGAAAATACAAAATCCCTCGTGTTAGAAGCTGATAGTGCTCATTATAAAAGCGATTTTCTGGCAAATATGAGTATTTTTGTGGGAAGTGGAATTATTATGCTTACTAATTTTTTCTGGATTGATGCAGTTTTGGCAATAGGAGTAGCAGGATTTATTATGAAAGATGGATTTGATATTAGTAAAAAAGCCATAGAACAGCTTTTAGACCGAGAAGTAGATCCAGAAACAAAAAAATATATTACGGAAACTTTTAAAAAATATTTAAAACTTAAAAAAATTACGAGTATCCATAATTTTAAAACCAGAAGAAGTGGAATGACCGTATTTTTAGAAGTTCATCTCGTTTTTTCCGAAGATATGCTTTTAAAAATGGCACATGACATTGGAGATGAAATTGAAGAAGAAATGAAGAAAAAAATTCCTGGATTAAATGCTATCTTTCATTTAGATCCTGTAGATGACAGTCCTCATGTTCTATGAATGATTTTTTGATATCTTCAAGTGGTGATTCTGAATTTCGACGTCTCTCTGTTTTTCTTTGGATCAGTGGGACTCTCTTTTTGCTCATTCTTGGAAGACTCTTCTTTTTACAAATTGTAATGGGAGACAAAATACGTGCAGAAGCATATGCACAAAGATCTGCAAAAATAGAAATTATGCCCCAACGAGGGAAAATTCTTACAATTGATTCCAAAACAGGAGATATTGTTCCCCTCGCTATTAACACCACGCAATATGAGATATTTGTAGATCCTTCTTTGACGGTTAATCCAGATCTCATAGCAAAAGAACTCACAGAGCTCTTATACACGGAAGAAGAATTTAAGAAATGTCGAAATGATTTAACTCTTTGCCCCCCAAAAAGTGTTACCTATCTGGAAGAGGGAAACCTTAAAATTCCTGTTCCACCCTTAAAAAAAGACGCAAAAGACGCTTTTTTTCAAGATGTAAAAGAAAAAATAACACCTCGCATAAAAACTCAAATTCTTCTCGCTACTACACAGCCGGAAGAAGTTTTAAAAAATATTGAAAAACTTTTTTTGCCAGGGGTGCGTGTTTCTTTTCCCTCACAAGAAATATGGATAGATGCTTCGATTATTACCCCTGATTATCAATTTGATCCGCATATTTCAAAAGAAGAAAAAAAACAAAAAGAAGATATAAATTTCCAGAAACGACTCGTCGTTGCCACGGCTCTTCAAAAAATTTTAGGAGGAGATCCTGAAAAAATTGCCGAATCTATCGCTCCAAAAGAGGTAAAATATGCAAAAATATTAGATCGCGTACCTCCTCAAATAAAAGAAGTAATTTCAGAAAAAAAAATAAATTCTCGAAATGCATATCTTTTAGACCTGCGTCGATTTTATAATGATCAAAAAAAAGGTATCCAAAATCCAAATCCTCCAGATCTTGATGCGTGGGAAGGCGTGGGATTTACCCCTCAACCAGCAAGATATTATCCAGAAGGAGGTCTTTTGGCTCAAAGTATTGGCTTTGTAGATGCTTCAGGACGCGGGAATTACGGGATAGAAGAAAAGCTTGATACTCTTTTACGAGGAGAAAAAGGACTTATTGAAGGACAACGAGATGTTCGAGGAACTGCAGTGGAAATTACAGGAAATACTATTCATCGAGTAAAAAATGGAGCAGATGTAGTCCTCACTATCGATCGTATTATTCAGCAAGAAGTAGAAAAAATTCTTTCCGAAGCGGTGGAAAAATATAATGCCGATGCAGGACAAATTATTGTAATGGATCCTCAGACGGGGAAAATTTTAGCGATGGCGGGGAGCCCCAGCTTTGATCCAAACTTTTTTGGGAATGTCTATCAACGAGAGCGAACTTCTCCAAAAAATAGATTTAACCTTTATAAAACCACTCCATTAGAG
>CAIRYL010000166.1 GCA_903882825.1 uncultured Candidatus Peregrinibacteria bacterium
GACATTTCTTTTCTTGTGCGCGCATGAATTGTAATTGCCGACGGCTCTTCAGCCAAAAGTTCTGGAAGCCAGGTTTCAAGTTCATTTGTTTTATAACCAATTCGGAATCTAAAAAAACTTCTATTGTGGAAATTCCCATTTTTTTTGCTTCTTGAAGTCCCAGTAACAGTCCTGTCCATTCCGCTACGTTATTGGTAGTTTCTCCTAAAAAAACACCTTTTTCAAAAAGGGTTTCACCATTTTCTTGTGCCCAAAAACCTACAGATGCCAGACCTGGATTCCCTCGAGAAGCGCCGTCGCAGTATAAAAAAGCCATATAAAAAGAAACAAGGGACATTGTATCATTTTTTGGGAAATGCGAATAATTTTAAAAAATTGTTTCGGGTCATTCAATTGACCAAATTTCCACTTTTATGGTAATGTGGTAATAGAGACGCAAAAAAGAGAGGAAAAATTGAGAGGAAATGGCTACAGGAAATTAAAATCTCCTATAATGATTACCGTTTTTTGAGAAAATTCTCTTGTATAAAAGAGAAAATTCCTCGCAGATGTATTCATTTCAAATGTAGTCTTTTCGGAAAAATGCGTTTCTCGAACGTCATTTTTCTTTTTTTTATGGAATTTTTTATTATAGGACTGTTAGGAACGGGTATTGGAGCGCTTCTCGGATATTTTTTAATTGGCAGAAAAAAAGCTCTTGAAATAGAGGCTCAAATTCAACAGAGCATGAGAGAAGCAGAAAAAAAAGTGGTCGAAGAGGAGAAAAAAGCCTTTGATATTGAGCGTAAAAATAAGGAATTAGAAAGAGAAGGAGAAAGAAAAGCTCAAAAAATGATAGAAGATGCGAAAGATGATATTTCTAAAAAAGAGCGAGAAATAGAGCGTGAATCAGCACGGCTTGAAGAACGAGAAAAATTATTAGATGAAAAAGTAAAAAGTGTAGAAGATCAACGACTTTCTTTAAAAAATAAAGAGGAAGGTTTAGAAGAAGAGAAAAAACAAATTGCCGAAACACTCCAAGAAGAACAGAAAAAACTCTCAGAAATGATCCAAAAAGAAGAAATAGCCCTTGAAAAAATTGCAGGATTTACAAAAGAAGAAGCAAAAGAAGAGTTATTTATAAAAATTGAACAAACGGCGGAAGAAGATTTGGTTCATAAAATGAAGAGATGTGAAGATCGGATGAAGGAAGAAGTAGATGCAAAAGCACGCAATACGATTATTCAAGTGGTACAGCGACTGGCATCTGAGGTGACTTCGGAAAGCACTATTTCTACATTAGAATTAGAAAGTGATGATTTAAAAGGACGAATTATTGGAAAGGAAGGACGAAATATTAACGCTTTTGAAAGGACAACAGGAGTGAATATTATTATTGATGATACTCCCAGTACGGTGTTTGTATCTTCATTTGACCCATTGCGTCGATATATTGCAGTGGAAGTGTTAAAAGAACTCCTAGCAGATGGACGCATTCATCCGGCGCGAATTTCGGAAGTGATGGCAAAAAAAGTAAAAGAAACCGATAAAATGATCCAAGAAGAAGCAGAAAAAGCGGTATACGAGGTGGGAGTTACGGGAATTGCTCCAGAGCTTATTAAAATTTTAGGACGATTAAAGTTTAGAACTTCGTATGGTCAAAATGTTCTGCATCATTCGGTAGAAGTTGCCCATATTGCGGGATTATTGGCAACAGAATTAGGAGCAGATGTAGAAATTGCAAAAAAAGCAGGATTACTTCACGACCTTGGGAAAACGCTTTCTCAGGAAATTGGTGGAAAACATGCGCTTTTATCAGGAGATATTGCCAGAAAATATAAATTAGATGAACGGATTGTACATGCTATTGAAGCCCATCATGAAGATATTCCTATTACCAGTATTGAAGCCTATATTATTCAAGCGGCTGATGCTATTTCGGCTTCTCGACCAGGTGCTCGTCGTGAAACTTCTGAAAAATTTATTAAACGAATGATGGAATTGGAAGGAATTGCTACTTCTTTTAAGGGAGTAGAGAGATGTTTTGCAATGTCTGCCGGACGTGAGATGTGGATTTTTGTGAATCCAGAAGATATTACCGATTTGGAGGCCTCTAAACTTTCTTGGGATATTACCAGACGTATAGAAAGTGATGTTCAATACCCAGGAGAAGTAAAAGTGGTAGTTATTCGTGAATCTCGATACCAGCATACGGCAAAATAAAAAAAGTTTTCTTCTGATTTTTTTTTATTTACAATAAAAAATGGTGGAGAATTGAACGAGGTGAAATGAAAATTATATTTTTTTATATTTTTTTATGGATAACTCTCAGTTTGATAATGAAGAACCAGAAAAAAAAGAAGGGAAATTTTCTCGTCTTTTTTTGGGAATGATAGTGGGCGGAGCGGTTGGTTCGGTTTTAGGAGCGACGCTTTCGGATGAAAAAAACAGGAAATTTATTAAAGAAAAGTCGGTGGAAGTGTATGAAAAAGGAAAAGAGTTTGTAGAAGAAAAAATGACTCCAGAATTTATAACCGGAAAGAAGAAATCTGGTTTTTGGTATTCCTTAAACCGCATTTTTCATGGAAATAAAGAATAGATTTTTTGTACATAAGAAGTATTTGACTGCTTTTTAAGAAGCTTCAGGTGCTAAAACTTGGTTTACTATTTCGTGCATTTGCTCTTGTAGAGAGAGTATTTGCGCTTCTTCCATAACAGTTTTAAAACTTATGTTAATTCTTTTGCCTTCCTGATCTTTTATTCTGGGAAGAATTCCATACTTTTCATGAAAAAGACTTCTTATTCTAGCCTTTATTTCTACTATTTTTTGTGGGAATTCTGAATCCTCATTTTCTAAATCAACTTTAAAAAAAATTTCATCACCAGGCTGTGCATCTTCACCGTCTAAGAATAGGGAACCTTCACTTAAGTCTTTTTTTTAAAAGTAATTCGAGAAAAATCATTTTCGGGCATATTTTATAAAAAAAAAGAAAAAAATTTACTTCTCCTTCTTCTTGTCAATACAAAAATTTTCGGGCATATTTTTTGTACTTTTTCTTTATTTTTGTATTTTGTATGGATCTTTCTCTTCCTTTTTCTGTTCAGCCGTTTTCTCATCCTTTTTGTGCATCTGTCTCTGTCCCAGGATCAAAATCTATTACCAATCGGGTATTTCCCATTGCCTGTTTGGGGTCGTCTCCTTTGCAAATTTTTGGCGCACTCAGCAGTGAAGATGCCGATCTTATGCGGAATGCTTTACGCAGTATGGGAGTAGAAATTTCTTCATCTCTTGTGGAAAAAAAGGAAGTTTTTACTGTTTTTTCAGGAAGTTTTTTTGAAAATACTCAAAATTTAGAAATTTTTTGTGGAAATTCTGGTACCACTATTCGGTTTTTAACAGCGCTTTGCCTTTTACGTTCCATGGGTACCAAAACCACCCTTACCGGTGTAGACCGAATGAAACAACGTCCTATTCAAGATTTGGTAGACGCACTTCGGCAAATGGGAGCGCACATAGAATATGAAGAAAAAGATGGGTATCCTCCGCTGACTATTACCGGTATGGGGAAATTACTTCCCGGTGGAAAAATATTTATGAAAGGAGATATTTCTTCTCAATTTTTTACTGCGATTTTTCAAATTGGTGCGTTTTGCCAAACCCCACTCGAAATAATAGTGACGGAAGAACTTGTTTCTCAGCCGTATGTGGCTATGACGATTCAAATTTTAGAACAATTTGGAATATTGGTGGAAAACCATCATTTTCAAAAATTTGTTATACATCCTCAAACCATTAAAACGCCTGCACAGTATTTTATAGAAGGAGATGCCTCTTCTGCATCGTATCCTACTGCTATTGGTGCCATTACTGGTGGACACGTAGATATTCAAAATTTACCAAATTTTTCACTACAAGGAGACGCACAATTTTCCAAACGAGTGTTAGAAAAAATGAAAAAACCTGGAGAATTAGTTCTTCATCCGTTAGGAGAAATAAATATGGAAGATATGCCAGATGTTGCTTTAACAGCAGTAGTATTATGTGCGTATGCACAGGGATATTCTAAAATTACAGGGCTTTCTACCTTGCGTCATAAAGAATGTGACCGAATTTGGGCGTTGGAGAAAAATTTAAAAGAGATGGGTGCCAATATCCAAACGGGAAAGGATTGGATTGAAATTTTTGGAGATCCAAAACTTTTGCATGGTGCGAAAATTGAAACCTTTCATGATCATAGAGTTGCTATGTGTTTTGCCGTGCTGGGCAGTATGGTGCCAGGGGTGATTATTGAAAATCCAAAATGTACAGAAAAAACGTATCCTACCTTTTGGGATGAATACGAAGAATGGAGAGCTATTGCTTCTTAAAAAAAATAAATACACGGACTATACAATTAAAAAAAGTGGAGAAAAATTTCTCCACTTTTTTAAAAAATTCTTTTGGAAAGTATTTTTGGCAGGTGTAACTTTTTAAGTTGCTAAAAAGTAGAGTTTATATAGGTTAGGACTGAATAAACTCTTAGTTAATTTTTATGATAAAAAAAAAGGTGCCCGGAATGCAGAAAAAGTGAGACCAAAAAGTATGGGAAACAGAA
>CAIRYL010000167.1 GCA_903882825.1 uncultured Candidatus Peregrinibacteria bacterium
ACTTCTGTTACCCGAAATGACAAAATTTCTCGAATCCGAACAATATCTTGTCCTTCAATGGGAATCACCAATTCTTTAAAAAATCCTTCCGTTACTGCGAAATTAAGGGTTTGAAGCTCGCCTGGTTGCCAAAAAATCCAAAACGCACGAATGTGAGAGTACAAATATAAATTCCTTCGAAATACCACTCCTAATTCTGTAATACGGACTTCTGTTTGTGAAACGGGCTTATTATGGGTAAGCGTATACACACCCACCACTAAAATACACAATAAAGAAAAACTCAAAGAATCAACCCAAATTCCATATAAAACGCCCAAAAGAGTGAGTACTCCTGCTCCTAAAAACCATGTTTTTCCACGAACATATTCAATATTTTCCTTTGTTATAAAAGAAAAAAGTGTTTTTCCATATTGCTCGGTATTGTTGGGTACTGGTTGTTCCATTTGTGTTGGATATGCCAAAAATTCATGGCATTCTACGCTATTTTTGTCTTTTTTTCAAGACGGTTTTTTTAATTTAGAAGAGAGAAATTTGTGATCCATCTGATATATTTTGGGGTATAACAGGAAAAGAAACAGAAGAAATTTTATCGTTTTTAAAAGGACTCCATGTTTCCATTCTTTTGAGGAGCATTTGAGATCCCATTTCTGTAAACACATTTTTCAGGATTTCCCGATCAAAATCGTGAACTTTTCCCTTTTCAAAATCAAAATTTTGCAAAGGAAGATTTCGATGAAGCGTTGCCATTTCTCGCGTAAAAAAAGCTGTTTCACGCCCAATTTCCAGTTTTTGAGCGATGGCACCCGTTATTGCGCCTGCATCTAATGCCGTAAAAATACTTTCGAGTTTTCCGTATTTCCGAATAAGTGAAACTGCTCCTTTTTCTCCAACCCCTTCTACCCCTTTTAAATTATCAGAAGCATCTCCCGCAAGCCCTTTAAAATCTATTACTTCTTCTGGGAAAATTTGTTTTTTTTCAAAAAGCGAAGAACGAGTAACTCGAACATTTTGTTTGTTTTCTGGCTTTAAAATATAAATATTTTCACCAATAAGCTGAAGAGCGTCTTGATCACCCGTAAATACCTCGCCTTCATATCCGGAATTTCCTCGTACTCGTTCTGCAATACTGGCTAAAATATCGTCTCCTTCGTATCCTTCTTCACAAAAAACTGGGATCCCGAATGCCCCAAATAAATCATGCACCAGAGGAATTTGTTGCGCCAGTTCTGGATCTAAAGGTGGACGATTTGCCTTATAATCATTAAATTTTTGAGCACGATGTGTTTTTTCTTTCAGATCTTTTCCCCCAAAAACATAATCTGGTTTTTCATTTTCAAAAAGTGTAAAAAGCATTTGTGCAACACCAAAAACAGCGTTAATAGGACTCCCATTTTTATTGGTAAGACCGCGTGGAAAAGCATAAAATGCGCGAAAAAAAAGATGCGAAACGTCAATGAGAAGAATTTTTTTCATGAAATAAAAATATTTTTTATAAATCGTCTCCCTGAAGCTCTTCTAATACTTTTTGAGCATGACCAGACGCTTTTACATTTCGCCATTCTTTCCTTATTTTTCCGGTACTTGTTTCTAATAAAAAGGTTGAACGAATAATGCCCATATACGTTTTTCCATAATTTTTTTTCTCGCTATATACGTTAAAACTTTTTGCCAAGGCGTAATCTGTATCAGAAATAAGTTTTATTTTTAAATTTTGTTGGGCAATAAATTTTTCATGGGAAGAGAGTGAATCGGGCGAAACTCCTATAATGGCAATCCCTTTTTTAGAAAATTGTTCTTGCAGATTTGAAAAATCGTTTGCTTCTACCGTACATCCAGGAGTGTTATCTTTCGGATAAAAATAGA
>CAIRYL010000168.1 GCA_903882825.1 uncultured Candidatus Peregrinibacteria bacterium
AGATTTCAAACGCTTTATCCATCTGAGGGTCTTTGTCTTTTTCAAAATCTTCCAGTGTTTTTTTTACTTCTGTATCAGGTATAATTTTTTTCTCTGTGATATTCACACCATTAGGAGTAAACCACTTGGCAATAGTCATTTTTATTTTTTCTCCATTTTTCCCAACTGGAAAAAACTTTTGTACACTTCCTTTCCCAAAACTTTTTTCTCCAACAATGGTGGCTCTTTTATGATCTTGAAGCGCACCAGCAAAAATTTCTGCAGAAGAAGCCGTTCCTCCATTTATTAAAATAACAACAGGAAGGTCTGTCATTTTTTTATTCGTGGTTAAATGCACTTCTGTTTGTTTTATTTCGCTTTTGGAATTTCGATATTCCACCGACACGACTTTTTCTTGATGAGGAAGAAATAATGATGCCATTTCAACCGCTTCATCGAGGTATCCTCCCGTATTATACCGAAGATCAATAATAATTCCTTTTGGTTCTTTTAAAATTGCTTCTCGTAAATATTTTTGAAAAAGGTCAGTGGTGTCCGCTGCAAATTGTGAAATAGTGAGGAGCGCCACTCCATTTTTTATTTCAGATTCTACACTTTCAATGTGGATAGAATCTCTTAAAATATTCATTTCTATAGGACCTTCTCTCCCTTCTCGATATACCGAAAGTTTTACATTGGTCCCCTTTTTCCCTCTAATTTTGGTCACTACTTCCACGAGGGAAAGTTTTTCAACCGATTCTCCATCTACAGCAGAAATCATATCTCTGGGCATAAGACCATTTCGAGCCGCAGGAGTATCTCGTAAAATTTCTTCCACCTCCACCACTCCATCTTTTTTACGAAGAGATGCCCCAATCCCTTCTAAATCACCATTCAAATCTTTAGAAAAATCTTCTGCCTCCTCTGCTGTGAAAAAATCGGTATAAGGATCTCCAACGCTTAAAATAAGACCACGAGCAAGATATTCTGAAATTTTTTGGGAATTAATTTTTTCAGGGTCAACAAATTCTTTTTTCAGGAGAGAGAGTGTATCTAAAAACGAAGAAGTGTCAATTTCAGCGGGGATTGAAGAAAAAGAAGGTGTGGAAATTGGCGAAGGAGAAGATGAAATCTCAAGCGATGGAGGAGAAATACTTGGAGGAGCAGATATGTTTGATGATACTGCAAACCCAATAAAAAACCCAAAAATGGGAAGTACAAAAAGTGATATTTTTTGAAAAGTCTCGGGCATAACACACAAAAAGTATATCTATTGTGTGGAATAGAAATAAAAAAGTCAAAAAAAGAGAATTTTAAAAAAATGAATAACTTTCTCCATTTTGTGTTTTTACCTCTTCAATCCCGAAATCTCCTAAATGAAATTTTGGATGACGATGGGGGAACGCCTTTTGTGAGAATCCAATATAAAAGGATGTTCCAGTAAATCCTCCAAGCACGACTTTCCCAAAATTTCCAGAAACGAAAATAATATCATTTTCTCTTCGGTCTATCATTTTTTCATCATAATCTCTAAATTTTTGAAGTGTTTTTTCAATAACGGCTTGAAAATCAGGGGGACAAGTATGGTAATGCGATTGTCGAAAATATTTTTCGATACAAAAAAGTCTTTCGAGTTCGGCAATACGAGATTCTGAAATACCGTTTTCAGCAAGGGGATAGGTATTTATATCCCATTTTTCAACTATTTTTTTTGGAAGAATCCCCGCAAAAATCCGTTTTAAAAATTGGAAGATCAGTTGTACATGTCCCCAAATACTGGAGGGAGTAAGTCCGCCTTTAGAAAGTTCATATACAAATGGCATTTGATACCATTCTTCCCCCATGGCATGTAAAAATCCTACGGCACAGCCAACCAGCACAAAAATATTAAAAAAACGTAAAGATCCCCCTAATGACCAAAAAATAACAGCAAAAATAAAAAGTACAAATGCTTGTCGAGCATGAAAAACAATAAATGGACTTTCCCTTCTGGTAATGAGAAGTATAGGGGCGAAAATAAGCGTATATGCAAACGCGGCAATATCTTTATTATTGGTAGCATCAACCTTTTGTTCTGCAGATACTGGCTCATTTTCACTCATGAGAAAAGAAAAATTTCTTGTTATTATTACACTTTTTATAGTTTTTTTCAAGAAAAACTTGACCCTTCTTCTTTTTTCCGAAAAAATACATTGGATTTTTCTATATTTATATGCCAAGAGGGAAGAAAAAAAAGGCAGTAGTAGCCCGATCAAAAGACGGGAAAAATATTGTAGCGCACCTCTACATTAATAATTTCCGTCAAAATACTGACAAAATTAAAGCTCTTCGAAAATACGATCCAAAAACTCGTCAACACGTAGATATCATCATAAAAGACGAGAAACATTCTTCGTAGATTCATTCTTCATGATTCTCTCTATTCTTCTTACAGTCTTTGGACTTTGTCTTTTTGAAATTATTTCTAGTATTGATAACGCCATTATTAATGCAGAAGTGCTTTCTACTATGGGGCAAAAAGCGAGAAGATTTTTTTTAGTATGGGGAATTCTTATTGCTGTATTTTTGGTTCGAGGGCTTCTCCCATGGCTTATTGTTTGGGTAGTAAATCCTTCTTTAGGATTTTTGGGATCACTCACCGCTACCTTTAGTGGAGACATCGCCGCACACGAATCTATTGAAAAATCTGCTCCTATTTTGCTTTGTGGAGGAGGAATTTTTTTAGTATTTCTTTTTTTTCATTGGCTTTTTTTAGAAGAAAAACACTATGGGCTCCCTCATGAAAAATTTTTCATGAAACATGGAGTTTGGTTTTTTGCAGTCGTATCTATTATTCTCACGAGTGTTATTTGGATTACCATTCATACGAATCCTATTATTGCTTTTGGTGCAGCAATAGGATCAAGCGCTTTTTTTATTACCCATGGATTTAAACAAAATGCAGAAGAAAAAGAGAAGGAATTAAAGGATTCCAAACTTTCAGATATGAGTAAAATTTTTTATCTTGAAATTATTGATACCACTTTTTCTATTGATGGGGTTATTGGAGCATTTGCATTTACCCTTTCTGTGCCACTTATTCTTCTAGGAAATGGTATTGGGGCAATAGTGGTACGACAAATAACCATTGGGAATATTGACCGAATTAAAAAATATATCTATCTGAAAAACGGAGCAATGTATTCCATATTTTTCCTCGGATCATTTATGCTTTTTGAAAGTCTTGGAGGACATATCCCGAAATGGGCATCTCCTGTAATTACCGTGGTATGTGTGTTATTTTTCTTTTTAAAATCAAAAAAAGCACTCGAAGCAACTGAAAAATCATGTATGAGTTGATTCCAGAACTCTTTTCTGTAATTCTTCAAACGCTTCGCAGGGGGAATGAGGAATTTTTCGCGCAGTAAGAACGTTTCGTCCATATACAATAATTCGTAAATGAAGAGGAAGCCATTCAGATTCTGGAAAAAGTTTTTGAAGATCTTCTTCTATTTTTGAAGGATCGCTATGAGAGGTAAACCCAAAGGCGCGTGTTACTCGTGCTACATGGGTATCTACTGGGAAAGCCGGTTCATAACCTTTTTGAACCGTATATACTCCAGACGTTTTATTTCCTACTCCTGGAAGTGTTATCAGCTCTTTCCTGGTTTTTGGAACATTTCCTTCAAATTTTTCACATAATAATTTTGCCATTTCAAAAATATGTTTTGCCTTTGTGGGTCCATAATTTACAGATTTGATGTATTCGTAAAGCCCTTCTTTTCCCATTTTTACGGCATCTTCCGGATTTTTTATAAAACGAAAAAGTGATTTTGTAGCTTTATTCACTCCAATATCTGTCATTTGAGCAGAAAGAACAATAGAACACAGAAATTGAAAATCAGTTTCTCCTTCTAAAAAACGGTCTACCGTAGGATACAACGTACGCAATGCACGAGAAAAAAATTTTGGAGTGTATTTTTTAATCATTTTCAGAAGATGACAAAGTGTTTCCCATTCTTTATACTACCGAATGTATGATTTTCTTTTCAATGTTATGAACCACTTTCTGGATATCACCGATTTGGAACCAGCAGAACTTTTACATCTTTTAAAAAGAGCAGAAGTTTTTCGAAAAAAAAGAAAATCTGAAGAACTGTATAACCCCATTTTACAGGGGAAAAATATGGCAATGTTTTTTGAAAAGCCATCTTTACGCACAAAAGTGAGCTTTGAATGTGCTGTAAATATGCTCGGGGGAAACGCTATTTTTATTGATGGAAGAGAAGTTTCGGGAACTCGAGAAACACTTTCGGATATTACCCATAATTTAGAGCGTTTTTGTGATGGAATTTTTGCTCGCGTTTTTTTGCATTCCGATTTAGAAAAAATGAAATCAATTTCTCGTGTTCCTATTATAAATGCGCTTTCGGATAGCGCACATCCAATGCAAGCACTCGCAGATTTGCAAACCATGTATTGGCATTTTGGAGAAGATTTTCGATCGCAAAAAGTCGCATTTATAGGAGATGGATGTAATGTTTCTACCAGTTTAGCAGAAGGATGTGCACTCCTGGGAATGCATTTTACCATTGCGACTCCTCCTGGATACGAAATTCCTCAAAAACAGTGGCATACCATTGTAGAAATTGCGGAAAAAAATGGAGGAAGTGTTTCAAAAACCTCTATCCCACAGGAAGCAATTGCCGAAGCGAATGTGGTGGTTACTGATACATGGGTTTCTATGGGACTGGAAGCAGAACGAACGCAAAGGCTTTTAGATTTTTCAGGATTTACCGTTACAAAAGAGCTTTTTTCTCAAGCCCATACCAATGCTATTTTTTTACATTGTTTGCCTGCATACCGAGAAATAGAAGTATCAAGCGATGTTATAGACAGCACCGCATCAAAAGTATTTGAAGAGGCAGAATGCCGAATGTACACCGCAACGGCGGTTTTAGAATATTTTTTTAATAATAAAAATTAAGAAAAAATGGGATTTTTATAAAATTTCAGGAATAATAGAGAACGAAATAATTTTTCACATTTCTGTATGTCGGATAGTTCCAACCCTTCGGTAACCTCTTCTTCCGGAAATCCTGCAGTGGTGATTCCAGACGAAACACAAAAAAAATTCCCAGACTTGGTAGTTCTTATTTTGGAAAGCCAATCAATGAATGACCAAGAACGGAATTATTGGCTTCAAGTTCTTCCCGTGATGACAGAAGACCAAGTAAAAGAATTACGAGATATTTTAGAAACAGAAAAACGAAAATTAGCAGAAATTGATAAAAAATATGCAACACCTGCTGGCGCTACACCACAAATTTCGGCAGAAGAATTAGCGCGTATAGAAATAGAAAAACGAAAAAAAGCAGAAGAACTCCGAAAGGCAGAAGAAAATGCTCGAGCAGAAGAAAATCCTGAATCTATATTGGCATCACTGAATGATTTATAAAAAATATTATGTCTTCTCAGCCTCAAAACCCTCTTTACCAAGTAAAACTTCAAAAAATTCTAGAAGATTTAGTCCAACAATATGGATGGGAAAACCTTGCTCAACAAGTAAAAATCAGGTGTTTTATATATAATCCCAGTATTTGTTCTAGTCTTCAATTTTTAAGAAAAACGAAATGGGCACGAGAAAAAGTAGAAAATATATGGATACAAAATAAAAATTTTAAAATGAGGCAGTCTGTGGATAACAAAGAAGTTTTATCTGCTCCGTAAAAAAATGCCTTTTTCTCCATCATTTTTTAAACGATTTCTTCACCCATCACGCTCCAAACGTCCGATCCTGTAATTTTTACAGGAATAATTTTCCCAACACAGGAAGTAGGGATTTTTTGGAATGTGGAGGAATGAAGAGAAAATACACATGTTCTGCCCGTATGTGTTTTTCCTTTCGCCATTCCGTTTTCTACTTCTTCTACTAAAACCGCTTCTATATCACCAATAATACGCTTATTTTCATTTTGAGAAGTTTCTTTGAGTTTTTCATTTAAAACATCGTATCGTCGTTTTTTTTCTGGCAATAAAACATCATCTTTTAGTTTTGATTCGGCAAAAGTTCCTTTCCGAGATGAATATTTAGAAATATACGCCACTAAAAATTGTTCTTCTTCAAATAATTTTATGGTTTTTTGGAAATCCTCTTCGGTTTCTCCACAAAATCCTACAATAATATCGGTGGTAATGGTTATTTCTGGCATGAGCTCTCGTGCTTTTGTGGTTATTTTTTTAAAAGTATCAATGCGATGTTCCCGTCCCATCGTTCGTAAAATTCGAGAAGATCCACTTTGAACCGGTAAATGAAGAGTACGAGCAATGTTTTTATATTTTGCCATGACTTCTAAAACATCATCTCCCATGTGTCGGGGATGTGGAGATGTAAACTTTAAGCGCTGTAATCCAGGAATTTGTGCTACTTTTTCTAATAATGTTGCAAAATCTGTTTGACGTTGCAGTGGAACACGCACCGAATCATCTACAAAATAAGCGTTTACGTTTTGTCCCACCAGAGTAATTTCTACAACACCTTCCAAAACATGACGTTCACATTCGGCTAAAATATCTTCAAATGGACGTGAACGTTCACGTCCACGCGTAAAAGGAACAATGCAATAGGTACAAAACTTGTCACATCCTGTCATAATGGGTACAAACGCACGATATTTTTCTGTACGTTTTGGCGTAATATTCAAGTAATCAAGCTCATCTATGGGAAGTTCTGGTTGAGTAAGCGTGGGATCAAAACTTTTTAAAAGTTCTGGTAATTTCAGAATATCTTCAATTCGGAATACGAGATCTATTTTTTTATATTTTTTCAGGAGAGGATCTTTTATTTCAGACGATTGGAGAGAAGAATTTTTGACCATACATCCAGTAAGCCCCACTATTTTTCCCATTTTTTTTGCATTATGCACAAATCCATGTACCCGATCTTCGGCATGTTGTTTAATAGAACACGTGTTTAATAACACTACATCTGTATTTTCTACCATTTCTGTTTTTTCCATGCCAATACTTTCTAAAATGGTTTCAATACGTTCGGAATCGGAGGAATTCATGGCACACCCAAATGTTTTTAAAAAATAACGACGCATAAGAAAAAAAGATACAAGGCAAAAAATAGGGTACCCAAAAAATACACAACGGGCAAAAAAATATTGACAAATAATAATAAAATAAGTAAAGTTGCTTCCTTTTTTTTAAAAAAATGAATGCAACAGAAGAAGCAAAAGCAAATGAACCAATCTCTCAATTACAACAGGAAGTTCATATAATAGGGAGTATGTTCGGAAACGGTATCTCTGGACTTGGGAGTAAGAAAACTGAGCATCAAATAAAGGGATTAGAAAATTTTTTATCCATCTGTGGGATAGTAAACGGTGGATTTCCAGCAGCCCTCGTATTAGCAGAGAATGGTAGTAATCCCAGGGCACCTCACTTACAAAAAACACAAAAATTTCACCTCGCAATACAGCAAGTATTGGGTGAAATATTAGGTAATGATATTAATCAGAAGTTAATAGAAACTGCACAGGAACATCTTACAAAGCTTCAAGGCCCCGATCAGTCCGAGCGACAATCGGAGACTCTAGCTGCTTTACAACAGGAAATAATGTCCAAAATTTTAAAAGTATGGAGGCCAAATGACGTATTATTAGAAGCAAAATTTTTAAAAAAAGTAGAAGACAAAGCAGAAGAAATAAGAAGAAAAGAGTTTGAAACCCTTGCTCATACAGTGCGAAGTAAAATAATTGGATATGATTCGATGGCTAATAGGCAAGAAGAAGCCGGTAAAGAGAAGATTTTCGTACACTTACGAAATTTTTTGGATACAAATCAAACTTTAAATGTAGAAGGACAATGTGAGAATTCGCCTTGGGTATTAAACGAAGGTTTTTGCCCAGAAATACTTGAGTATTTACACAAAATTCGCACGAAATACGGGCATCTTTTCACCATTGTTTCAAAACCTGCAGAACAACTCACAGAAGAAAATTTTATAGCAATAGCAACAGAAGGAAAAAAGTTTTTAGAGGAAATAAATAGTGATTGGAAAATAATAAATGAAGAAGCACCAAGACAAGAAAAAATTTAAAATGCCCTAAAAAATGAAGTTAAGGATATCCACAAAAGCGCCATACTTCTTTTACCGATAAAATATGCAGGAATTCCCGCAATCCATCGCAAAAGAACAAGCCACTACAGAAAGAAGAATGGTCTCGTGGGATTTAGTGGATGCTTTTTCCGATATTTTAGATTTATCAACAACCGACGCAGATACCAAAAGAAAAGAAGCGATACACAGTACACGTAAAAAAATAAATGCGCTGTTTCCTTTTTTTCTATCACAGAATCCTGAAACAACGTTTCTTTCTTATTTTCATCCCGTAATAGAAAAACATTTTTATAAAATTCTTCTTAAAAATACTAAGCTTTTCCGTTTTATTTACGAAGATAATTTTTCTCAACCAAGAATACAAGAGCTTCAAGCCGTCATTCAAAATTTTTTAGAAGAATGGGACGATCCTAACCTTTTTATACAAATGGAAAGAGAAATACGTGCAAGTCTTACTCAAATCGTACTAAAGCCTCAGTAATACTTTCTTCAGGATGAAGAGAAAGATGTGGAACAAATGGTGTTCCGGTAATTTTCTCAAACGCTTCAATATACGCCTGTGCAACGTCAATAATTAAATCTTCAGGGGCTGTGGGAAGTTCTCCTTCGGCGTATGGGTCACAGTGTGTGCTATACCATCGTCTTAATACATCTTTATCAAAACTTTTTGGTTCTTCCCCTTTTGTAAAACGCTCTTCGTAGGTTTCCATGTCCCAAAATCGTGATGAATCAGGAGTATGAACTTCATCTATCAGAATAATTTCCCCATCTTCTGTTTTCCCAAATTCGTATTTCGTATCTACCAACAACAGTCCATTTTTTTCACAAATTTCTTGTCCTCGTGCAAAAATTTCAGATGTTTTCTTCGAAATAAATTCCCATTCATCTGGCGTCATATAGCCTCTTGCTAAAATATCTTCTGGAGCAATATTTTCATCGTGTCCGGTTTCTGGCTTGGTAGTAGGCGTTATAATCGGTTTTATAAATTTTTGGTTTTTTTGAAGCCCTTCTGGAAGAATATTTCCACAAAAATTTCGGACTCCTTTTTGATAATTTACCCATGCAGAAGTATTGGTAGAACCAGTAATATACCCACGAATCACCATTTCTATGGGAAAAACTGTTGCCTTTTGTGCCACTAAAACATTTGGGTGTGGAACGAATTGCAGATGATTTTTAATAATATCTTTTGTGTGTAAAAACCAAAATTGAGCCGTTCTATTTAACACTTGCCCTTTAAAAGGAATCGATGCCAATACCCTATCAAAAGCACTTTGCCTATCGGTAGTAATAATAATACGTTTCCCGTTTATTTCGTATGTGTCTCGCACTTTTCCCGTATGCAATTTTTTCCCCAATGGAATATTGGTTTCGGTAAGTGTATGTGCAATATATTCAGCAATGAGGTCTCGTGAAATAGACATAAAAAAATAAAAAAAAATCCTCTACAGAATAAAGGATGAAAAAGAAAACATGCAAATTGAATTTTCAAAGAATCTTTTGAAAATACTCTCTCTTATAAAAACTGGTGGGCAGAGAGGGATTTGAAACTCAGAAAGGCGAAATAGGCGGATTTAAAAGTCCGGGGTCCCCATTTGGCCACTCTGATGTGGAAAAGAACTGGTGGGCAGAGAGGGATTTGAAACTCAGAAAGGCGAAATAGGCGGATTTAAAAGTCCGGGGTCCCCATTTGGCCACTCTGATGTGGAAAAAAAACTGGTGGGCAGAGAGGGATTCGAACCCCCGAAGGCGAAGCCAGCGGATTTACAGTCCGCCCCATTTGGCCACTCTGGTATCTGCCCAAAAAAACACAGAAAGCATTCTTCCAGAAAACATATAAAAAAATCAAGAAGAGATACTCTTTTTCTTGAAATAGTTTCCTTTTTTTGTTACAATAGTTAGATTTTTTATAAAAAGATTTTTGAAGAATTTCCTTTTTGTAGCTATTGGCGTTGTATTATCCCTTGGAATAGTCTTTTTTGGGGGAGACGTGTTAGTGCAATCGGCACCCTTACACCTACAAGTATCCGATACAATTGCCGGATACGAAACCACTATTTCTACCACGTATGCAAAACCATACGAAGAAATTATTTTTTATACTGAAGATCCATCGGGTGTTCGCAGAGAATTTTCCACTAAAAGTAATAGTACAGGATATGCACAAGTCACTATTTCTGGAGCATTTACACGCATTGCAGGAAAATATTCTGCTACGGCAGTACGAGACGGACAAATGTATAATGATGGTCCAGTTTTTTCATTTACAGTTTTTTCAGAAAGCATCTCTAATGCCGAATCAACACTTACTACACCTGTAAGCTCGGTGAGTGTTGGAAATACTGCCAGTGTGGTAGTACACACGGTAGATAAATATGGAAATCCCATCGCTGGGAAATTTATAACTTTAATTCCCTCAAGACCTTCAGACCAAATTTTTCCAGAAACAGTACAAACCAACGAAAGAGGGGAAGCTATTTTTCAAATTACTGCACTCCAAGAAGGAACCAGTACGTTTTCTGCCCTTGAAAAAATGTCAGGCATAGCTCTGAAAAATACTGCGAGCATCTTCTTTTTTTCCACTACTCCAAAATCACCAAATTGGTCTTCTCGTCTTTCGGCAAGCCTTGTAACCTCTCAACCCCAAGAAGTAACATCCCCAAAAAGTGTTACGCCTACTTCCAACTTTGGAGAAGCCTCTTCTTTTAGTATAAAATTTCCAAATGAAGTCGCCGTCAATAGTGATCAACAATATCTCACCATTCAGGTTCTTGATAAAAATGGTCAAATTGTAAAAAATTATGCGAAGCAAATTCTTATTAAAACTCCTGATGATCCGCAGTCAACCCTTCCAGGGCAAGGTGGAAAATACACATTTGTAGCCGATGATCAGGGTGAATTTACATTCCCTCTGGCGCTTATTTTTTCAAAAATAGGATCACAACGGATAGAAGTATATGAATATGATACTGTTAATCAAAAAATAAATCCTTCTATCTCTGGATCGAAAATTGTTTCCGTTATTGAGAAAACAGGAAATCCTCCGCCAGGATCTCCTCTTATTCGACTCAATTCTCCACAACAAAATTCAAAATTTGGTTCTGGCGAAATTTCTTTACTCGGAACCGCACAACAAAATAGTGATATTAAAGTGTTTCTAGACGATATTGTTTCTGTAGAGCTTCCCGTAGATGCGAAAGGAGAATTTAAAGGAGTTTTAAAATCTGTAAAAGATGGGAAACATACGGTATATGTTATGCAAAAAGAAGGTCTTCGAGAAACTTCATCTGTTATATCTTTTGAAGTAGATACCACATTCCCAGAACTTCTTGGATTCCAAATTTATCCAGAAGAAGCAGTAGAATCGGAAGCACAAGTCCTTTTCTCTGCACAATCAGAACCAGGATTGGATATAGCAAAAATAACGGTAAATGGGGAGCCAGAATTTTTAAAAGAAAGCATTACCAAACCAGGAACATACGAACTCACCACCAGTGCTCCAAAAAATGAAGGAACATACGATATTACCATTTCTCTTATCGATCGGGTAGGGAATACCACCACAAAAATAGGAGACAAAAAATTACAAGTAAAAGAACGTCTTTTGGATACACCTCCAGCACCAAAAAATTTTAAAGCGACTCCTCTGGCTGGTGGAGCAGAACTCTCGTGGGATGCCATGACAGAAATAAGCCCAAAAGTAGTGATGTACATTATTCATAGCGGAAAAGATGAGCAAAATATTACCCGCGCAAAAAGTGTTTCAGGTGAAACCACCAGCATTACCATCGATGGACTCACTCCAGGAGAAAAAAGATTTTTTGCTATTTCTGCCATTAATATGAGCGGGAAAGAAGGACCAAAAACACCCCTTATTGAAGTTATCCCTCTCACAGGAGAAATTACGCCCACTCCTACAGAAGAACCTACTCATTCTGCACCACCATCACCCTATACTTTAAAAGCCATTTCTGCAGAAAATAGCGTTGTTCTCTCTTGGACAGCTTTTAAAACAAATCCAGAATCTTACACTATTGAATATGGAGTAGAGCCAAACAAATATCGAGCCAGTAGAAAAATTTCTGCCAACATAACGGATTTAGTGGTAGAAGATCTTATTCCTGGACGCGAGTACTATTTTAGAGTTTTTCCAGTAGGGAAAAATGGAGAATCTCTTTCCGAACAGTATGAACCTGCAAAAGCGACTCCTATTGGAAAAAGTGGATATCAAGCTCCTGCGATCCCCCTTATTGCATATCCAAATAAAAATAGTGATACGGGACCTGCATTTTTTCTTTTTATAGGAACACTCTTCTTTTGTGGAGGAATTATATTTTATTTTTTCCGACAAGAAAGAGCTCACAGATTGTATTCCTAATACATGACCTCCAAAATCTCTCCTGATATAAAATTGGTTTTTTTTATGACGGCAATTGAGTTTTTTGCTTGGGGGTTAATTGATCCTCTTACTTCATTATTTGTAGAGAATATTGCAAAGAACTATTTTTTAGTAGGATTAGCATTTGGTTTAAGAGCCCTTTCCAGTACCCTTACTGTTTTTTTTACGAGTCGTGTTCTTAAAAATATTTCTGCTTCTCAAGGATTTTTTATAGGACTTTTAGGGCTTTCTTTTTCTGGAATATGTTTTTTTTCTGCAGGATATTGGAACTCGCTTTTTTTGTTATTTCTAGGGTTTTTTATTCAAGGAATCTCCAGTACCGTTAAGGAAATTTCAAAAATCGAATTTTTAAGTACGTATATCAATTCAGAAAATGTTTCTGGAATTTTAGGAACAAATGCAGGTTTTAAATACTCATTTTGGAGTGGAGGGATGTTTTTAGGAGCCATTTTCTTTTTTGCATTAGGAGACAGTGCAAAAAATTATGGAGAATATTTCCCATTCTTTTATCTTGTTTTTGGAATTTTTTGTGCTGGAGTAAGCCTGGTATTATTAAAATTTAGAAACCAATTTCATTCACTCTGTTTTCAAAAAATATGGGAAGATATAAAAACTGTCATTTTTGATGACCATGTGGTAGTAAGACTCCTGAAAACTATGAAAAAATTCCCAGTTCTTTTAAATTTTTCACTTCTTATTTTTTGTCTTCTCGAAATTATTTCAAAAGCAGTCGTCATGTTTGTTCCTCTTCTGGGAATCGCATTGGGGCTTTCTTTACCGCAAGTATTACTCCTCACCGCACTGATGATTGCGCCTCTTATTTTTACATTTTTATTTTCAAAGTTAGCAGATAAATACGACCGTATGTGGATGGTAGCAGGAGGACTGTTTCTTTCTTTTTTCCCAATGATTTTATTGGCAAATACCAATGCCCCACTTTTTATTGGAATTCTCAGTAGTATTACATCTTTAGCCATTGCGATGATTCAGCCTGCTATTATGGGAATTACCGCCTCACTTACTCCTCCCGAATATAAAGAAGAAACAATGGGACTCGAACTTTTTTTTGGAAATATAGGGAAAATAATAGGGGGAAGTGTTTTAGGCGCAATAGCTCAAAGTTTTGGAATTCAATTTGCATTTTTAGTAATTGCTCTATTTACCATTCTTTTTTTCTTTATCGCTCTCGGAATAAAATGGCACATAACAGAACACCTTTATAAAAAAATACGCGAGGAAAAAACTCATACAAGACATCTGTTTGAACATATCCATTTTCATGCTTTCCGACATTTTCGATAGTAAAAATACTATCGTTTTGCAATTATTTCTATTTCTACTCGAGCATTTAATGGTAAGCGAGCAACCTGAATAGTTGAACGAGCAGGCTTATATATGCCAAAAAAATCAGCATATTTTCCATTTATAAATGAAAAATCATCCATATCTTGTAAAAACATAGTAACTTTTACTACGTGTGCTTTGTTAATTTGAGACGCCTGGAAGAGTGCTTCAATATTTTCAAAAATTTGAGTGAGTTCTGTTTCTAAAGACTCATTCCGAAAAGATCCATCGGGAGCCGTGGCAATTTGACCAGAAAAAAACAAAAAGTCTCCTGTATCCATTCCGGGGGAATATGGACCAAGCGGAGCCGATGAATGGGCAGGAATAATGGGGTGAAAAAGGTACATAAAAAATAAAATAAATTTTCCAAAAAAACTCCTTATTTTCTTATTTTTCCAGCACTTCCAAGAACAGTAATTTTATGTTCCACCATCTTTTGAATCTCATCACGTGCTGGTCCAAGATATTTTCGAGGATCAAATTCTTTTGGATTTTCAAAAAAAACTTTTCGAATAATAGCCGTCATAACAATGCGAAGATCTGTATCAATGTTTACTTTTGAAATACCGTATTTCACTGCTTCGGAAATAGTTGATTCTTCTACTCCCCGTGCCCCTTTTAAATCACCGCCATATTGGTTGCACATTGTTACATATTCTTGTGGAACGCTTGATGATCCATGCATGACTAATGGAAGACCAGGAAGTACTTCTGTGAGCTTTATAACCCGTGCTACATCCACTTTCCCATCAGATGAAAATTTATATGCTCCATGAGATGTCCCAATGGCACACGCTAACGTATCACATCCAGTTTGTTGTACAAATTGAATAGCTTCATCTGGGTCTGTGAGCCGTGCTTCTTTTTCACTCACCGAAACATGTTCTTCAATTCCCCCTAATTTCCCCAGTTCTGCTTCTACTATTACTCCGTGTGCATGCGCATACGTAACGACTTCTTTTGTAATACGAACATTTTCCGCAAATGATTCATGGGAAGCATCAATCATAACCGAATTAAACCCTGCCTCAATAGCACTTTTACACGTTTCAAAATCTGCACCATGATCTTGATGAATAATAATAGGAACTTCTGGATATTGTTCGGCAATAGAATGAATAATGTCTACGAGCATTTTTGTATTGGCATATTTTCGTGCGCCAGAAGAAAGTTGCAAAACAACCGGTGCTTTTTGTGCGCTGTGTGCCATCATAATAGCCTGTGTAATTTCCATGTTATTCACATTAAACGCACCAAGGGCATACCCACCATTATATGCGTCCATAAGTAGATCTTTTGGGTTTTTAACAATAGGCATAAAAAAGAGGTGAAAAAATCGAGACATATCATAATAAAAAAATAAAAAAATCTCCAGAAAGAAAATTTTTGTTATTTTTTTAGAGTGTATACAACACGTATAAAAAGTTTAATGGAGCTTACTTTTACGAGGATCGTAGAAACGAAAAACATTTACATGGGTAAGTAACGTAAAAAATTCTTCGGCAAAATTTTCTATTAGTGTATCTATTTCTGATTTTATGTTTTGTAATTGTTCTTTTGGCACTGACCCAATATTCACTGTAATGGTTACAATATTTTCATTATTATACTCAACATTAGTATGAAACTTAACGCTACCCATCTCCAAATTCGATAAAAGAGTCCCAACCCGATTATTTACTTCTTCTTTAATTTTTTGCAGTACCTTAGCCTCTTCAAGGTTTAATCGAGAAGAAGTGGAAAAAATGGGATATGTTTTTTTAAAGGGACATGTTTTCTTAGTTTTTTTTCCATACTTTGTAAAAAATAGTATATGGGCGCGCATTTTTTATTTCTTTTCTCTCTTTGTCAATATAAAATTTTTTTAGATTTTTACACTTCTTCATGATACATGCTCTTCCGAAAGGATTTTTATTTGGATCTCATATTTTTGGTCTTCGCAGTAGTATCAGTACAAAACCCGATTTTTCGGTACTTTTTTCCGAAAATCCGTGCACTGTTGCCTTTGTTTCCACCACCAATATTTTTTGTGGCGAGCCCGTAAAACTCTGTAAAGAGCGCTTTAAAACCTCAAAAAAAATGAGAGGAGTAATAGTAAATGTGGGAAGTGCGAATGTTGGGACCGGAAAAGAGGGGAAACGCAATGCAGAAGAAGTGCTCACTCTTTCTGCAAAAGCATTGGGAGTAGATCCTCAAGAACTTTTTTGTGCTTCCACAGGAGTTATTGGAAAACCACTTCCAATGCAAAAAATTCGAGAGGGAATTATTAAAAAATTCCCAAAATTGTCTTCTGATCCCAGTATTTTTGCAGAAGGAATTCTTACCACCGATTTAGTGCCAAAAATGGCTTCTCGTGAACTTTTAAATGGAGTAAAAATTTTTGGAACATGTAAAGGAAGTGGCATGATAGAACCAAATATGGCAACTTTACTGGCATTTGTTATCACCGATGCCGAAATGGAATCAGCAGAATTACAACAAATATGGAAACGCGTCGTTTCCAAAACTTTTAATGCTATTTCGGTAGATGGAGATACTTCTACTTCTGATATGGCATTTTTATTTGCCAATGGAGAAAAAAAAATAAGCGAATCCGAAAAAGAGGATTTTGAAAAAAATCTTACAGAAGTGTGTACTTCCCTTGCAAAACAAATTGCCAAAGACGGAGAAGGCGCTACAAAACTATTAGAAGTGAATGTTTTCGGCACTCATACCACCGAAGATGCTCAAAAAATTGCAAAATCAATAGTAAATTCCAGCTTGTGGAAATGCGCACTTTTTGGGAATGATCCGAACTGGGGACGCATTTTGTGTGCCATGGGATATGCGGGAGTTCCTTTTAATCCAGAAAAAGTATCTATTACGCTGTGTAAAACACCACTGCTTATAAACGGATCGATTATAAAGTTTGATACTGCAATGCTCTCAAAAATCCTTTCTGAACAAAAAGAAATAATTTTAGAAATTGTTTTACAGGAAGGAGATGCGGAATTTACAGCATATGGATGCGATTTATCGTATAAATATGTAGAAATTAATGCAGAATACCATACCTAACCACTCCTTTCCATTCCTGTTTCTTTTTTTTCTACTTCTAATAACAAATCTGGGAAATCATACAGAGAAAAATTCTGAAGAAATTCTTCTGCACATTTTCGTACTTCTAAAACGGTTCGTCCGTCGCTCAAAATTGCCATTTTTAAATCAGGAAGTCCGCTTTGCCGAAGTCCGTACACCGAACCCGGACCACGAAGTCGCATATCAATTTCTGCAAGTTCAAAACCATTTTGTGTTTTTTCCAAAGCTTTTAAACGAAGAGTTTCTTTTTCGGTAGGAAATAAAAAACAATAGGAAGCGTGTTCCCCTCTGCCCACTCTTCCACGAAATTGATGCAGTTGAGAAAGCCCAAACCGCTCGGCTCCTTCTATCATCATAATACTGGCATTTGGAATATCAACGCCCACTTCTACTACGGACGTGGAAACTAAAATATCATATTTCTTATTTTTAAAATCTTGCATAATTTGTTCTTTTTCTGCTGGACGCATTTTTCCGTGTAAAAGGGCAATACGCCGATGAGGAAAAATATGTTGTTCCAATCGAACAAATTCTTCTGTTGCTGCTTTTACATCTAAATTTTCAGATTCTTCAATGAGCGGACAAATAACAAATGCCTGTCTTCCTTTTTCTATTTCTATTTCCACAAATCGTTCTACGGTAATGCGGTCAGACGGCGGAACAACGGACGTGTGAATCGGCTTTCTTCCAGGGGGGAGTTCGGTAAGAACGGAAAGATCTTGATCTCCATACGCGACAATGGCTAATGTCCGAGGAATAGGAGTCGCGGTCATTTGCAAAAAATGAGGATTCCCTTTTTGGAGAAGTTTTTTTCGTTGTAATACTCCAAATCGATGCTGTTCATCTACCACCGCCAATCCTAAATTATGAAACACCACCGAATCTTCAAATACCGCATGTGTTCCTACTAAAATATCAATTTTCCCAAAACGGAGATTCTCCAAAATGTTTTTTCTTATTTTCCCTGTTACAGAACCTGTTAATAAAGCCACTTCAGGAATTTCAAATACTAAATGTATACTTCCTTCTGCATCCTTTTTCTTTTCCGATATACATCGAAAACCTTTTTTGTATACTTCTTCTAATATATTTTTTATTCCTTGTGAATGTTGCATCGCTAAAATTTCTGTTGGGGCAATAATGGCACATTGATATCCAGAAAAAATAACTGAAATCATGGCAGTAAGTGCCACGAGTGTTTTCCCACTTCCCACATCACCCTCTAAAAGCCGTTGCATGGGGACTGTTTTTTCTAAATCTTTTAAAATTTCAAAAATTGCAATTTTTTGTGAATTCGTAGGCGTAAAAGGGAGATGCGAAAAAAAATCTTTTACCAATTCCGGGTGAAAAGGAATAACAAAGGCTGGGATAGTTCCACAAGACTGAAAAAATGTTTTTTTGCGAAGTGAAGCGAGTTGAATCACCAATAATTCTTCAAAGCTGAATGTTTTCTTTGCACTCTCTAGCTTTTCCGACGAATTAGGAAAATGTATGTCTTGAAGTGCAATATTTCGATTGAGTAAACGATGTTCTTTTAAAATTTGAGGAGGAATTACCTCCGGAATACGGATATTTTTCCGTTCCACCATTTCTAAAATTTCTCTCATTTTTTTTTGAATCCACTCGGTAGGAATGCCATTTACAGCTTTATAAATGGGAGCAATATTTCGAGAAAGAGCGCTTTCGGTGTACATTTCAACATGAGGATTTTGAAGAGATATTTTTCCATACGCCAAATTTGCTTTTCCAACCACTAACACACGTTTTCCAACGGGCAGGGTATGCTCTATTCCGATACTATTAAACCACACACATTCTATTTTCGCGTGTTCGTGTTCTGTTATAAAAATTGCTTTTCCTAAAGAATGTCCTCGTAGCGTTTTTTCACGACTGACAGAGGAAAAAGTCCCCAAAAGTACATTTTTTTGGTCAGCTCTTATTTCCGAAAAAAGTGTTATTTCACTGTGATCTTCATATTCTCGTGGGAAAAAAAATAAAAAATCCTCTATGGTATAAAATCCAGAATTTTTAAGAAGTACTTTATATTTTTCCGTCGTGCGCAAAACAGAAAGAAGTGGAGAAGAAAGAGAAAAAGACTCCATGAAAGGCTTTTTTGAGAGTGTGTATATGGTACGCAAAACAAAACGGCTTGCAAAGAAGAAGAAGAAGTACAATGGAAAGAATTTTTATTCTTTTACTTTTTTTATATGGATGAAAAATATAGAGGTATTTTTGTTCCAAATTCTCCTCCTTCTCCTCCTTTGAACCAGCCAGGGCTAGCTAAATCGATATGCGACAAAATAGAGAATGCAAGTCGAGATGATATTTTACAAGTCGTTCAGGAGGTATCAAATAGTATTGGATTTTGGTCAACGGAAAAAAGGTATGAGACTCCATATATAGTAAATATGGTTAGGAAAGCATTAGCTGGAGAAATAGGTGTGGAATATGTTACCTCATCTTTTGGATTACAAGATAAAATTAAAGCAATTCGTCACGATATGGCAGGTGTGACTCCTGTGTACTAATCTACTCATTCTCTACACGTTGTGCTGGGCTGACTCGGGAGAGTCAGCCCTTTTGTTTTGCCTGCGTTTTAGTAGTGTTGCACCCCCAAAAATCCATCACCAAACAAAAAAAGACGCCCCAGCGGGGCGGTCTTTACAGGCTCACCCTTCCTTCGCTCATTCCATATTCCCCAAAAGTGACCGTGGAGCATTTGTATTATACCACTATTTCAAACCTATTTTCCTGAATATCCTGTACAATACATTCATAGTTTTTAAGGAGTACTTCTTGAAATTCCTGGTTTTCTGGCGTCATATTTTTTCCAATTTTATCGGTTTTCTTTCTCAACAGGAGAGGGATAAAAAGCCCATCTGCCGTTTGAAGAAGCGTAATTAATCGTGCATGCCCTGTAGCCGTCGTAAAAGAAAGTTTCCGGAGGCGAGAAGAAACAATCCCCATGGATCCAAGAGAAACACCAAGTCCTTTTTGAACTTTTTGGAGTCCTTTTTCTAAATCGGCACGAGAAAAAGAACTTTTTTGAAGTTCTTTTTGAAGAAAAAATTGAGAAAGAAGAATCATATTACTCCCTGTAAGCGTTCTTTTACTTTTTCAGAAGCAGTATTCCCCAAGGTATCCATCTTTTCTTGCATTTCAGAAGAGAGAACAATGTCTCCTTCATCCACAATAAGAAGAGGATTTTCGAGTCGAGAAAAGTTCTGAAGAGCACTTTTAATAACAAAAGTAAGAGACACTCCCATTTTTTGTGCTTTCTGGTAGGCACTTTTCCACACTTCATCCTCTATCCGAATAGACCTCGCAACGGTATTCATAGCATAATAAAAAATTCATCTGTAATATATCATCGTTTGTAGTTTTTTTGCAATACACTTATTTCCCCTTGGAAACATATTCAAAAACCGAATTGGCTGCCACGGCTGCTTCCCCAATAGCAGTCGCAATTTGGTGAAAATGATTTGATTGATTGGTAACATCACCCGCCGCAAAAAGTCCTGGAACAATGGTACCTTGATCTTCTCCTACTATTAAAAAACCTTGTTTATCTTTTTCAAGCCCAAATTTTTCTACCAGTGCGGTATTCGGACTGGACCCAATTTCTATAAAAACACCTTCAATATCTGTAATTTCTTGCCCATTGGTAAGAAGCACTTTTTCTAACTTTTTTTCTCCTTTAAATTCTTCCACCGAAACATTATAAACAATTTCAATATTTTGTTTTTTTGAAATTTGCTCCATCCAAAATGGTTCCGCACGCATGGCTTCTTTTCGGACAAAAATATACACTTTTGGACATATCCCCGAAAGATATAAAGCAGATGTGGCAGCGCTATCACCTCCACCCACCACCGCTGTCACCTTATCACGGAAGAAAAAACCATCACAAGTGGCACAGTAGGTTACCCCTTTCCCATCTAGTTTTTCTTCACCTTTGGCTCCTAATTTTTTAGTTTTTGTTCCTACCGCCAAAATAATAGTTTTGGTAGTAATGGTTTCTCCCGAAAAAGAAAGAGGAAGAGAAAAAGTTCCATCTTCATTTTTGATAATTTCGGTCACCTCGTCTGATCGCATTTCGGCACCATATTTTTCGGCATGCGCTTTAAATTTTTGCATTAGTTCTGGACCTTTAATGCTTTCAAATCCTGGATAATTTTCTACATCATGTGCCAATGCGCTTTGACCTCCTTCTTGATTTCCAATAACAAGAGTGTTGAGTCTATATCGAACGGCATACAGTGCAGAAGTATACCCTGCAGCGCCAGACCCAATAATAACCGTGTCATATACGAGTGAATTCATAAGAATAAAAAAATGTGCTGTTATTTTCCTGTATTTTTTTAGTTTTTACTAGTATTTTTTGTTTTTTAAAATATTCATAAACGTTGATATCAGTAATGAAAGTCTACAAAATCATTTTGCAAAAGATTTTACTGTCGTAAATAATCGTATCTCGTCTGCTCGAAATCATAAATAAGTGTAAATTTACACTTTAAACCTTTGATTTGAATCCCTTTTGCAAAAGGTTCCTCTTGTTTTGTTTCCGCGAAAATTTTTGAATCACTGGATATGTTCGTTTTTAAAATTTACTTTTCGCTAGTATCGTACTTATTTTCTTCCGTTTTAAAAAGTTTTGATGTGATATTTCACAAGATGAATACTTGAAAATGGAAGAAACAAAAGGGTGCGACTTTCAGTCGCGCCCAACACAGGTTATTTCAATAATCGTGAATGCACTTTACCGTTCCACACAGGTTACGCCGTGATATGTTGAGGTTATTTGTTCAATATAAACTCCGAACCAATTTTGTTTGCCTTTGAGTTGTAAAGACTCGCCTATTTCAAATTGAGGGCAATCAAATCGTCGCTTGGATAAAGTGAGATAATATACTTTTCCATTTGATGGTGTTTTAAGGTCAAGGTCATTTGCTTTGTTTTTGGAGCCTCTCGTTTGAGCACCTATAATTTCCATTTGATTCTGATAGGGGGTATTGGGGAGTGTGACAACCAATAATCCAAGTGTGCCCGCACTTGGCCATGCTGTAGCAAATATAAATATCACTATTCCCAGGCAAGCACCCAGCCAATGTTTCAAATCATAGTTAAGCGTTTCAATGACAGACTTTTTTTGTTGTGAGCTAGCAATAGCTAGGTAAAAAATAAAAGCGCCACTCCAAATCAAGAACACTATCAACACACGTTTCATTAGGGCTGATTCATGCAAGTAGGGTATTGCGCCCCAAAAATGGTTCACAACAACAGAGAGAAACGAACCAAAAAACAGTATTGCTAGCAATATGCCCCAACTGTATTGCAATATGGTTCTGGTTTTCGAATAAATATATTCAATACCTTTTGTTGGTTCAAAGTTACACTTTGAATCTTTGAGTTGGAGTTCTTTTTCAAAGGGCTCATCTTGTTTGGCATCCCCGAAACTTTTTGAATCACTTGACATGTCTATTTGTAAAATCCCCCTTTGGGGGATACCCCCCGTGAGTGTCTATTCCGCCTCCAACACACAAATATTCTGTTCCCGTAGCTCTTTTTCGGGCATAGATGCTGGAGAACGCAACATGAGATCTCGTGCATTTTGGTCTTTTGGAAAAGCGATGACTTCGCGAATAGTGTGCTCATCTGCCCAGAGCATTACGAGGCGGTCAATTCCGAGTGCACAGCCTCCATGTGGAGGACATCCATATTGAAAAGCCTTAATAATATGCCCAAATTTTGCTTCTGTTTCAGTAGGCGTTAATCCCAGTACTGCAAACATTTTTTCTTGAAGTTTTGAATCGTGAATTCGAATAGATCCTCCCCCCAGTTCTACTCCATTCATCACGACGTCGTATGCGTATGCACGCACTTTCATCGGATCAGACTCTAATAAATGAATATCTTCATCATTGGGACGAGTAAATGGATGATGCGCTGCTTGGAGAGTCCCATCTTCTTTTTGTTCAAAAAGTGGAAAATCTACCACCCATGCAAATGAAAATTCATTTGGATTTTTAAGTCCAAAACGTTTTCCAATATCAGATCGTACTGCGCCTAACGGTTCTACTGCTTTTAAAAATTCTCCTGCTCCAAAAAATATTATATCTCCTTCTTGTGCACCTGTTTTTTCTCGTACCACTTGTAAAAATTCTGGAGTTCCATTTTTTGCAACTGGTCCAGAATCTTCTCCGGTTCGGAGCCATGCCAATCCACCTGCACCGTGTTGTTGTGCCAATCGCGTAAGGTCTTCAATATCTTTTCGGGAAAGCTCTCCATATTTTTTGGGAACGCGAAGAGCAAAGAGATGTTCGGCTTTTTCAAAAATTCCAAACCCTGAATTTTTTGCATCATGACTCAGATTTACAAACTCCATACCGAAGCGCAAATCGGGCTTATCAGATCCATATTTTTCCAAAGCTTCTTTCCATGTAATTCTTGGAAATCGTCCGTTTATCAGATATTTTTTCCATTCTTTTTGTGGTGCACACTTTTCGGTAAGTTGATGGAGCATGTCTTCAATTACCTCCATAACATCATTTTGTTCTCCAAAACTCATTTCTAAATCGAGTTGCGTAAATTCTGGCTGACGATCACCTCGTAAATCTTCGTCTCGAAAACACCGAGCAATTTGAAAATACTTATCAAGCCCTCCTACCATACACAATTGTTTGAGTTGTTGTGGACTTTGTGGCAGTACATAAAATTGCCCACGGTGCAGGCGAGATGGGACAAGATATTCTCGAGATCCCTCTGGAGTTCCTTTGACCATAATGGGTGTTTCAATTTCTAAAAAATCAGCATTGTGATAAAAATTTCGAATAAGGTGCACCATATCATTTCGAAGCTTCATATTCTTTTGCATTTTTACCCGTCGAAGATCTAAATATCGATATTCTAAACGAAGGTCTTCCCGAACATCAGTTTCGGAATCAATTTCAAAAGGAGGTGTTTTTGACTCATTAAAAATCTGGATATCTTCTGCAAAAACTTCTATTTTCCCCGTTTCTAAATTGAGATTTTCAAGTCCTTCTCCTCGAGGACGAACCGTTCCTGTTATTTGTAATACCCATTCACTCCGAATATGTTCTGCCTTTGCATGAGCTTTTGCATTCACTTCTGGATCAAATACAATTTGAGTTAACCCATATCGATCACGAAGATCGATAAAAATAATTCCTCCATGATCTCGACGATGGTATACCCATCCAGAAAGAGTAACTTTTTCCCCGGAATGAGTGAATCGAAGGTCATTACAAGTATGCGTTCTTAACATAAAAAAAGGAGAAAAAACGTTTTTGACAAATATTTTTCCGAAAGAGCCATTGAAAAAAATATTCTAAAAGTCGAAAAGAGTGTACCCGAAGGCGTTAAAATTGACAAAAAAAAGAAGAAAGAGATTGATATTTTTTAATTTTCAAAGGATACGGGATTTCTTTGGAATAGTTCTGTTTTTTTCCCAGATAAAAGCCAAGCTTGCATTCCTCCGGTAACACTTTTTACAGAAGAATATCCGGCGTTTATAAGCGCATTACAAACAACAGATGAACGATACCCACTCCAACACAAAAGAATAATGAGATCTTGCTTTTGAATTTCTTTATTTTTTAATGATTCTTCGCTTATTTCTGACATAGGAATGCATAATGCACCAGAAATAATACCGGTTTCTTCAATTTCAGAAGGTTCACGAATATCTATTAAAAAAAAAGATTCAGAATTTTGTAATTTTTGAAATACATCTTCTCCAGAAATTTCTGGAACTCCTGAAACAGGAAAACTATGTCCCATACAAAAAAAGAAAAAAATTATAAACTAACCCACAGCCCTAAAGCCCCAAGAAAGAGAATAAGTATCGTAAAAACTCCCATTCTTTTTAAAAGTTCACGAGATCCAAAAACTCCTACGATTCCTACTTTTACAAGAGTATTGACCACTACCGCTGTAAAAATAACCACTAAAGGAAGACTTCCTTCGGTAATATTATTTGCCATAGCAAGAGTAATGGCATCAATATCTGTTAAACCGGCAATTGCCCCCACCGCAATCAGTCCTGCATCTGAGAAAATAGCAGTAATTTTTTCGGATGCGATAAGAATTATTAAAAAGAATCCCCCGAAATATAAAGCAGATTTCATATGTAGAGGCTGGGAAATTTCTACATCATCTTCATCTTTTCGTGATATTATAGATGTTTTTTTTTGATGGAATAAAAAGAAAATCCCCACTGCAAAAGCAGTAATGCCCATAAATCCTAGTGCGAAAAAAAGCGGAATAAATTTTTCTTTCTGGGGTGCCACAATCAAAATTTCTAAAATGACTCTACAAAACATCATTCCAGAGGCAATAAGAATCGGAACTAAAAAAATAGTACTTTCTTTTTTTCCTTTTGATTCCTGTGCAAGTCCGGTAGTAACTGCAGTAGAAGAAACAAGACCTCCAATAATCCCAGATAGTAAAGATCCTTTTGATTTCCCAATAAATTTTGAAAGAAAATATCCAATAAAACGAATCGCCGCAACAAACATCACCATGAGCCATACTTTCCGAGGTGCCCAATCAAAAAATCCAAATGGATCCACCCAAGATGCTGGCAAAATCTGAAGGATAATAAACGAAAAAATAAGAAATTGCAGAATAGAAAGAAGCTCATTTTTATTTATACGTTCTGCAATACCATGAAACCCTTCTTCAAATGCTAAAATTCCTGTAAAAAAAACACTCACTGTTAATGCCATTACTAAAAGGTTTTGTTCCACAAAAACCCCTATAATAAAACTCGCAAAAAGAGAAAATACAGAAGTCATCCCATATCGTTCGGTTTTTAAAGCAAAAAGAGTATGAGAAATAAAGATAAGACCAAAAATACCAAAAGTAAAAATTGGTAAAAACCATCCCGAAAAATTTTCTGCCAGAAAAAAAGAGAGAAAGCCGAGGACTCCGAGCATCGCATGGGTTCTCATTCCTCCAATTACTTTTTCTTGTTCGTCTTTTTTTTGAATACGCATTTCACGTTCTAGACCAATAAGTCCTGCAAGTCCACCAGCCGAAACAAAAAGAGTAAGAAAATCTGAAAATATCATAAAAAGAGATGTAATTTTCGTTGTTCTTCAAATGCGCGTATTTTTTCTTCAAACGACAATAAATAATCAAGATCAGATGCACCTTTTAAAAATCTATTTTTTGAAAACCCAGAAATTTCAAAATGATATTTTTCTCCAGTGGCGGTTTCTACCATTTGGTTTTCTAAATCAATAATGAGTTCTTCTAATTCATCTTCCGGACTTAAAAGTTTTTGCACTATTTCCTCCGGCAAAAGAATAGGTAGAAGTCCGTTTTTTTCAGCATTTCCCTTAAAAATATCAGCAAATTCAGAAGAAATAACCACTTCAATTCCTGCATCTTTTAGCGCCCATGGAGCATGTTCTCGACTGGATCCACATCCAAAATTAGCACCAGATACTACAATGCGAGATCCTGCAAATTCAGGTTTATCCATTGGGAAATTTTTCCCTTCTCCTCGTAAATTTTTAAAAACTTGTTTCCCAAGCCCTTCTTTTGTAGTGGTTTTTAAAAACTCAGCAGGAATAATAATATCCGTATCAATATCTTTTAGAGGAATACGAATAACACGAGATGAAAAACGTGAAAAATGAGACATAAAAGAAGGAGAATGTAAAATACCCATCTATTGTTTCAAAACAACGCACAAGACTCAAGTCTTCATTTTATTTGTGAATGATCTGCGCTATTTTTTCTTTTAATATTTCTATGCCTTCTCCTTTTTGTGCAGAACAAAAAATAGGATTTCGATTTTTATATTCTTTCAAAAGTGCTATTTTCCCAAAACGTTTTTTGGCAATATCGGTTTTATTAAATACCAAAATTTGAGATTTTTCGCTCAATCCTAAATTTTCTAAAATTTCGTCTACTACTTTTATTTTTTCTTTTTTTTGGGGATCGGAAACATCAACGACATGCAGAAGAATATCCGCATGAATACTTTCTGAGAGAGTAGATCGAAAAGCGGAAATAAGATGAGGGGGAAGGTCTGCAATAAAACCAATAGTATCAGAGACTAAAATTTCAGAATGGACTTCCGGAAGATACATTTTTCCAATACGCGTATCAAGCGTTTCAAAAAGAGCATTTTTCACACTCACTCCTTTTTTAGAAAGGCGATTCATCATGCATGATTTTCCAGCATTGGTGTATCCCACTAACGAAAGCGTTAAAAAATTATCTCGTTTTCGTCTTTCTCGTTGCAAAGATTTGGTATTTTCAGACTTTTTTAATTTTTCAGTAATATCTTTTTCGGCTCTTTGAAGATGGCGCTTCATGATTTCAGTATTGGTTTCCCCAATTCCACGGGTACCAATTCCGCCTCCTTGTCGGGAAAGTTCATCTCCCATTCCAAAAATTCTGGGTCCCATGTGGCGAATTTTGGCGAGTTCAATTTGCAATTTTGCTTCTGAACTTTGTGCGTGAAGAGAAAATATTTTTAAAATGAGGTCTATTTTATCCCATACCTCTATTTTCTCAAGACGAAAAATCTCTGAAAGTTCATAAATCTGGCGAGGTTTCAGGGTATTTCCTAAAATTAAAATCTGTATATTTTGTAATTTTGCTTCTGTTAAAATTTCAGAAATAGTATTTTGGCTCAAAAATGTTTTCAGATTAATATCCGCTCTTTTTGATATTTTCCCACATATTTCCACGGTTCCCAGTGTTTGAACTAGACTTGAAATTTCTTCCATTTGAATATTTCGATCGGAGATCGCCATTTTTTTGTCGGGCGTTATATGTATAATAATGGCATTCTGAAGAGGAGATTTCATAAAATATTGGGGAAAAACGGCTGAGAAAAAAAATATGCGAGGAGGTATGCTTTATCAGTGAGATACCCAAGAAAATCATAAAACCAAGAAACTCCAAAAAATGCCTGCAATCCTAAAAGTCCAAAAAGAAATAACGGACCATACGTAGAAAATCTTTCAAAATATTGTTCAAATTTTCGAGGGATAAATGCAAAAAGTACCTTTTCTCCGTCTAAAGGTGAAAGAGGAATCAGATTAAAAACACAAAGCAGGAGGTTGATATGAATAAAAATTTTTAAAAATTCCTGAATCGGATTGGGCATCCACAATGCTCCCCAAAAAAAGAGTGCAATAGCCAGCAATGCTTGTAAAAAATTAGAAAGAGGACCCGCAAGAGCGGTAAGAGCTTCATCTCTTTTTGGATGTTCAAAATTGGAAATATTTATAGGAACCGGCTTTGCCCAGCCAAAACCTGCAAAAAGTAAAAAAATAGTTCCCAGTGGATCTAAATGCGCCAGAGGATTTAAAGAAAGCCTTCCTTGAATTTTTGCGGTTGGGTCACCGAGTACATATGCCATTCCTGCATGAGACGCTTCATGCACAGAAATAGCAATAAGAAAAGAGGGGAAAAGATACCAAAAAACAGAAAGATCTTGAAAGAACATTGACGAGAAAAAAGAGAATGCGGTAGAGTGATTTTTGCATTTTTGCAAAAAACAATCGAGGGTTTCTTTCTGAAGTAAAAATATTTTAAAAGATACCTTTTTCTCCTTTTTTTTATTTTAGAAATATGGCAAAAGTTTGTGATCTCTCTGGGAAAAGACCAACCGTTGGAAATAACGTTTCGCACTCTGTACGACGTACCAAGCGAAGATTCTTGCCAAATTTACAATGGAAAAAAATATGGGATACTGCTACAAAACAGTGGATTTCTCTTCGTATTGCCACTAGTACCTTACGTACACTTTTTAAAGAACCTTCCAACCACGAACAAAAGAAAATTGAACGAAAAGCAGAGAAAAAATAAGAGTTCATTTCTGGTGGAGACTGTTTTTATAAAACACAAACGATGATTGTTTGGTGTTTTTTTGTGTATATCACTGAATGGAAATCTGAAAAAGAGTGGTTCTGAATTGAGATACCAAGAATTTTAGAGAACGAATACCATTTTTAGAAAATGAATATTTGGAATTCTTCATTTTTGTAAAGCCTCCTCAAAAGAGCGTAATACTCAATTTTTAATGATACCGCTAAAAAGGAAGCGCTGTTCTCACTTCTTATAACATTCAAAAATAATAATAATTTAAAAAACTGGTCGGGGTGAAAGGACTCGAACCTTCGACCTCATGGTCCCAAACCACGCACTCTAGCCAACTGAGCTACACACCGAATTGTTCTCTTCAAGGTTCATGCTACTCAAATTTTCTATACATATCAAGAGTTTACACATAAAAAATTGTATTTTTTTTGTTTTTTTAGTACAATTGCACGAAAAAGTTTTATTTATTGCCAATTATGATTGTTCCTAAATTTTTTGCAAAAACAACAATTCAAACAAAACGAACGCTTATGTATTATGCAGGAGCCATGAATTTTATGTTCGTATACACTATTTTAGGGTATTCGATTGCTATTTTTTTAATGGAACGCTTCCCAAATAATCCAAATGCTATTTTTTTAGTAGGGCTTATTTTAGGAATGGCAAGTGTGTTTGGTCTTTTTGTGGATGTATTTCTCTCTTATCTTCAAAAACTTTTTCAACCCAGAAAACTCATTCTTACGGCTATTATAGGTCTTATTTTGACCGTATCCATTTTTTTAGCGTCACAAATGGTAGATACGCTTAAATGGCCTCTTTTTACGGTAGTGGCTGCTTGTTTTTATGGATGGAGTTATGATTTGTATGAAGTGACGATGTCGACCATGATTTTTGAAAGTACAAAAAACGAAGAATATGCCAGAGCTATTTCTCAAAAAAAAGTGGCGGAAGCTCTCGGAATGCTTTTTGGAATTATTATCAGTGGAATTACTTTGCACTACGGATCCACCATTGCCCAAATTTTTCTTCTTATTTTTCTTACTTCTATTTTTGTATTTTTTAAACTCCATTTTAATCAAGAAGCCGATAACGTAGCCTTAAAATTTTCTGAAAAATCTGGGATTCAGTGGAAGGAAATTTTTGCTTCACTGTCGGACACCGAGGAAGTAAAAAATAAACTTTCACACACAGAAAGTAGTTTAAAAGAAAAAGTAATTGCGCTTTCAATAAAAACAGCAGAAGAAATCCGAAAACTTCCAGAAAATGCTCTCGAACTTAAAAAATCAACTCAAGCATTACTGGAATCTGCCAGATTAACGCTTTTGGATTTATTGGCAAAAGAGGAAGAAATTGTTCGTGAAAAAGTCCCAGAACTCCCATTCCATCCAAAAGATATGGTAAAAGAAGTGCATAACGCCTTCGCCTCTTTTTTTAGAATTTTTAATGCAAATACACCTTTTTCACTCCTGTGGGTTACTTTTATTGTGACCTTTTTTAGCTTTTGGGATACAATGGCCATTACTTTTCAGCCACTTTTCTTCAAAAATTTTCAAGAGAACTTTGGAATTTTTAGTTCCTTTTTTATGCTCTTTTTTGTATTGCCAGTTTTTTTGTGTGAAATCCCATTCGCAACACTTGCAGATAAATACGGGAGACATATTATGATTTTTCTTGGAATATCTATTTCAGGAATTTCTCTTGTTTTTTTAGGGCTAGCGGAAAGCGCTTTTGGAGGAAGTATTTGGGTGATTTTACTGGCAGGAGTTGGAAACGCAGTTGGATATGCCGCCGCATTTTCTCCCGCACAAGCAAAATTTGCAGATGAATTAGAGAGATTCGCAAAACTGGAAGGGAAGATTTTAACCAGCTCGGAAATTTCAGCACCACTTCGAATTACCTTAAATATTGGAAATATTTTAGGTCAAATAGCAGGAGGTTTAATATTTTCATTATTAGGATTTTTTAATGGATTTTTTATGTTTGGAGTATTACTGGTTTTTGTCAGCATTCTTTCGGCAGTACAATATTCAAAAATTAAAGATCACCCATTGTAAAAAACAGAAAATTGTTCTGCTAATATTTCCATTTTTTTTACATCTTTGTGTCCAACACTCTGTTCTACAGAAGAAGAAATATCAATTCCCTCTGATAGAGATACTGAAAGAATTTCTTGAAAATTTTTGCTCGAAACACCACCCGCAATAATGAGTTTTTGATGTGGTGCGCAAAATGACTTCGCATTTTTTAAAATTTCAAGAGAAATCATTTTTCCAGTTCCACCACGTTTTTCAAAAGAAAAAGCATCCAAAAGAATGGTGTCACACATTTTATACTCTTGAATTTTTTCAAGATCTTTTTCTGTTTCTGGGCAAAACACTTTCCAAACTTGTTTTTGTGGAAAAATATTTTTTACAAGAGTACAAAACTCGGGAGATTCTTCTCCATGAAGCTGAAAAACATCAAAAAAATGGAGTGTTTTCACCTCTTCGAGAGGAGGATGAATAAGTACTGCCACCCATTGCACAGGAGAAAAATGAATTTTTTTAAAATTCGTTATTATTTTCTGGGCAACATCCAGAGGAACGCACCTGGGAGATTGTTTCGCCAAAATAATCCCCAATGCTTCTGGATGTAAAATGCTACACACCTGCTGTGCATCAGAAAGATGAGTAATGCCACAGATTTTTAAAAAAGGGCGAATAATACAAAAATAATAAAAGATATCTTTTTACAGTGAACGAGGAATACTTTTTAAAAATTCTTCCATTCCGAAGACTCCTTTTTCTTCAAAAATTTTTAAGAGTGCCGTTCCAATAATCACCATTTCTACTTTTCCATGAAGAGTATGCACTTGTTCGGGTGTTTGAATTCCAAATCCGAGTGCCAGAGGAGTATCCGTCACCCTTCGTATTTTTTTTATAAAAATATCCAATTCCTCAGAAAACTCTGTTTTTGATCCGGTAATTCCAGTTCGTGCTACCACATACAAAAGGTCTTCTGCATATTGAGCTAAAAATTGAAGACGTTCATCGGAAGAGGTAGGAGCCAAAAGAGGGAGAACACAGAGTCCTTCACGTTTCGAAAGGGTAAAAAATTCTTCTCCTTCAGGGGTATCAAAAGGAAGATCTGGGATAATAAACCCATCAGCACCAGATTTTTTTGCCATGGTTACAAATGATGGAATCCCTTTTGCAATAACAATATTTGCGTATGTCATTATCAGAAATGGCGTACGAATACCAAAAAGTCTCATTTCTTCTATAAGATGAAAAACATCCTGTACTTGGACTCCATTTTCTAAAGCATTTTGGCTTGCTTTTAACAAGTGCGGACCATCTGCAATAGGGTCAGAAAACGGAATTTGCAGTTCAATAATATCGACATACGGAGATATTATTTTCAAAATTTCCTTCGTATGAGAAAGTGTTGGATACCCCACCACTGTATGCGCCATTACTCCCATTTTCTTTTCTCTTTTGAGTTTTTGAAGAATGGAAGAAAGAAGAGAATTCGTCATATTGATGAAAAATTTTTTAAATTTGTTTTTCTTTCTTAAGCTTCTCGAAAATTCTTTTAAAAATCAATTCCTAAAAGAGAAGATTTTTGGTATAATGGATGGAAGGAAGATTTTTATATTTTTTCCGAATCAGGAAATAAATCTTCAAAAAAACAAAAAATAATTTTAAAAGCTTTCTCATGCCCTTTGTTTTTCAACATTTTTTCACTCGTATTTTAAATATTTCTCCTCATGAATTCTCACGAGTATTTCTTTCTTGGATTTTAAAATTCGTTCTGCATACCGCAACAATACTCGGATTTACCATTATCCTGGCACTGTTTGTAGGAGATATGGGACTCGAAAACCTTCCATATTTGTATATTTTCCAGGCAATTTTTGCAATTATTGGAACTTTAGCGCTTTCCCATATTTTAAGAGATTTTCCAAAGCCAGAAGCCCTTGGGATTGGTGGATTTCTTGTTTTTATACTTGCCACACTTGGATTTTTCCTCAAAGAAACACACCCTTTTCTTTTTTTCTCAGTCCTTATTTTGGCGTATTCCGTGATTATTACACAAATGAATATTGCTCTTTCTCTTTTTATAGAAGAGCTTTTTTCTCCATTAGAAAGTGAACGAACCTTTCCTATTATCGATTCAGCAGAACCCATTGGCGGTATTTTTGCAGGGCTTATCACGGGAATTGGTATCCAATTTACAGGCCTGAATGCAAACGATTTTTTATTTATATGGGCTTTATTTGGAGCACTTTTTTCTCCTCTTATTTACTTTTTTGTACAAAAATTAGATCCTATTCCAAAACCGCATTCTCGTCAGGATGAATTTGAAAGGCTGAGCACAATCGGTGAATTACAAGAAAGTATAAAACATATTTTCCATAACCCTTTTTTAAGAACACTTTTTTTTACTGTTATTTTACAATGGCTTGTATTTAACCTTATTGAATTTCAATACACGAGTGCTGTAAAACATGAATTTACCGATGCTCATAGTGGAGATTTGGTGGCAAATCAACTCACACATGGTCTGGGAATGGTGCAAATAGGGATTCATGGGATTGTTCTTTTTTCTCAACTATTTTTGGCTTCTAGCATTATAAAACAATTTGGGATTGTTCGAACAATTATTTTAAATCCTATTCTTGTGTTTTTATCAGCATTTTTAATGACGATAAACTTCTCATTTCTCACCGCCACCAGTACCAGAGGATTTTTTGAAACATTTGGAGGACTTGCCAGAAATGCATACCATTCATCTTTTTATGTTTTTCGCCCACATGTGCGAGAACGAGCAAAAGAATTTTTAGAAGGAATCGCCCGACCATTTGGAATGCTCTTGGGGACTGTAATTATTTTTATAGTGCAATACGTATCAAATTTTAACGAATTTTTCCTTTTAAATACGCTCTCTATTTCTCTTTTGTTTTTGCTCGGAGTATGGACTATTCTTTCTTTTTCATTGCGTACAAAATACACACTTTTAGCTCGAAAAAATTTAGAAACATCAGGACATGCCCCAGAAAAACTGGATGCTATTGAGATATTAGCACAAAAAGGACATGAAAACCCGGGTATACACCTCATGAAAGTTCTTCATTTTAAAAATGAAAATCCAAAAGTACGATCAAAGATTTTAAAAACCCTTGGGCAGATAAAAAATACAAATGCCATCCCTGAAATTATAAAATGTTTTGATGATCCTTCCATAGATGTAAAACTTTCGGCAGTAGAAAGTTTGATGGAATTTAAAGGCTTGGGGAACCATTTTATGGGACAATCATTTGCAAAACATCATGTTATGGAGGCTCTTCAAACGCTTTTTTATACCACCAGGTCAAAAAAAATTAAATCCGCAGTTATTCAAGTTTTTAAAAATATTCAACATTCAGAGATTGTTCCTTTCTTACTAAAAGCATTGGAATCAAAAGATGAAGAAACTGTTTCTGGTGCTATTCGGGTTTGTGGTCTTTTTCATGATGTTTCCGCGGGTTATTATTTAGAAAAATTTTTAAATCATCCAAATCCTATTATTCGATCAAACACGATTGTAGCATTGTGGCAGTTTATTCCTTATCGGATGAAGCTCACGGTGACACTCGCAGGAATGCTCGAATCAAGAGATCAAAAAATTTTAGAATGTGGAATTTATGCGGTAGGAGAAACCGAATCCATTCAAGAAATACCAAGACTTTTGAGAATTTTATCCGAAAATAAAAATAATCAACACCTTCGAAAACATGCTGCCATTGCACTTGCAAAAATGAATCATGAACATTCCATAGATCATTTGGTGGAGCTCCTTTTACATCCTGAAAAAGAAATTTCACTCTCTACAAAAAGTCTTTTTCCAAGGGTGCATGAGAATATTAAAAAAATTGTGAATCAGCATATTATGCAAAAAATTACACAAGAAATTTTAGAGACGCTTGCAAAAGAACAGAATGATATTTTAGAAGATATGTCATCTCCAACACTCAAATCGCTCTTTCGTGCGTATGAAATACTCGGAGAAGAAAAGGAAATGATGCAAATAGAAGAGATTTTAGAAGATCGAAAAAAGAAAAAAGAAGAAATTCTTCCCAATAAAAAAGAAATGGAAAAATACTTTGAAAAAGGAAAAAAAATGACACTCGAAGATCTTATCCCTTCATTTTAGAAAATTCTGTTTCTCAAAAAAAGCAGAGAGCATATTATAGAAATATTTTTTTAACTGTTATTTTCGATGGAAAATTTTTTTACCATTCATAAAAAGGCTCTAAAATCTCGAGCTAGATCTGGAACGATTCATACACTTCATGGAGATTTACAAACTCCCTGTTTTATGACGGTTGGGACAAAAGCAAACGTAAAAACTATTTCTTCTCTTCAATTGGAAGAAATTGGAGTTCCGGTAGTGTTGTGTAATACGTATCATTTACATTTATTGCCAGGAGAAGACCTTATTGCAGAAATGGGAGGATTACATGGCTTTATGAATTGGCAAAAACCTATTTTTACCGATTCTGGGGGATACCAAATATTTTCTATGGGACATGGAAGTGTTTCGGAGGAAATTAAAGGGGTGCGAAATAGTCCTACAAGACGGTCCCTATTAAAAATTTCTGAAGATGGTGCGGTATTTCGTTCTTATCTTGATGGATCCCAAAAAATAATTACTCCTGAATCATCTATACAAATACAAAACAAGCTGGGCGCGGATATGATTGCAGTATTTGACGAATGTACCCCTTTTCATGTGGAAAAAACGTATACTCGAAAATCTATGGAAATGACACATCGCTGGCTGAATAGATGTATTGCAGAACATCAAAAACTAAAATCTCCACAAGCATTGTATGGAATTATTCAAGGAGGAATATACGAAGATCTTCGGGAAATTTCGTTGGAATATATTGCAAAATCTGGGACTCCTGGAATTTGTATTGGAGGATCCCTTGGACAAACAAAAGAACAAATGTATACGATTGTTGATTTTGTGACACAACGACTTCCGGTAGAAAAACCGGTACATTTACTGGGGATTGGAGATTTAGATGATTTAGTACAAGGCGTAGCAATGGGGATTGATACTTTTGATTGTGTGGCACCTACCAGAAATGCAAGACACGGACGAATATTTTCTTCCGAAACCCCAAAAAACACACTACAAGTTACCAATGCAACTTTTAGAAATAATCATACTCCGCTCGATATACACTGCTCATGCGCCGTATGTACACAATATTCTAAAAGTTATATCCATTACCTCTTTCGGGCAAAAGAAGTATTAGGAATGCAACTCGCGACATATCATAATATTTGGTTTTTAACGCGATTTATGGAAAAAATACGAAAAAGTATTGAAAATGAACAATTTGAAGAAGAATTTCAGAAAAAATTCTAAAAAATATTAAAAGACGTTTTTGGTGTCACGGGGCAGATTTGAACTGCCGACCTCAGGGTTATGAATCCTGTGCTCTTACCAACTGAGCTACCGTGACATGTAAATATGATATTATCCTTTTTTCTCCAAAAAGAGAAAAATATCTTCTTTGAGAATATCAGGAATAACAAAAGAGAAAAAGGTTTTTTTAGAAGAGAATATAATTTTTATATTCAAAAAAGAAAGGAAGAGTGTATACAGTCATATCCTATATAAATCCTACTTTTTAGACACTTTTTTCTCATACCTGCCGATAATTCTTTTTTGCTTGTAGTATGCAGACAAAATTTGCGGGACAGCTTGTTTCACTAAAACGGAAAAACTCTTTTTTTGCTGTTTCATAAACTTTTTCTTCACATTATTTACGCTTAAACTTTCTTAATTTGAAAAACAAGAAAATGTTCGAATGGTACATCCAACAGGCATATTTGTAGCATTACAACACCACCTACTCACCGAAGAAGAACTACTACGCACTTTTTTAAATTACTCGATTATTGCTTAATAATTACACCGTTTCTCCATTCTAGATACATTATTATCAGTAAAGTTATTAAAACCTAGTGCTCCATATGTATTACTCCAAGCGTTATATCCATACTTTCTTTTATCAACACTCCGAATGCCCCACATTAAAAACGTACCATCAGCATTCCATGTTAAAAACCTTCCAAAATATTTCTTACTTATACCTGTGGGATATGTCATGAGTTCAAATGAATTTGTTGCTTGTTCTACACCGAACCAAGCCTTATTTGCACCACCACTAATACTTGTCATATAGGCGCGATACTCACAATGTTCTATATCATAATCAGCCTGATCTGTAAGAGGAACATTTTCCCAAATAGGATTCTCAGCTTTAAAACATTTCAGTCCATCTTTGTCACAATATTCCACAGCGCCCACTTTTCCTTCTACATCTAATTTTAATCCAGGACTCAAATTGTTGGTACCTACTCCCACATTTCCGCTCGTATCAGTATGCACACTACGGGTTCGGTTATGTAAATCTATAATGTCATTTGCCATATTATTTAAGCTAGCAGAAGTAAGGAGTTGCCCCGAAACAGCTTCCGTTGGTGGATATGGAAGATTTGAAACTCCTCCTGTATTTTGTACGGCAGTAAGTGCCGCAAATCCAACACCTCCTACCAGTACAATGGCTATCCCCAAAAGAGCTCCAAATCCTAAATGGGATATACGAGATAAAAAATTAAGAAAAAATGAGGATTTCATAAAAAAAACGGAAAAAGTTTGTGTATAACAGCGGGTATTGTACTAAAAAATACACGTATAATCAATATATTTTCACACAGAGCAGAACGAAAGGATTTTTTTAATAGTGTTTTAAAAAATGAAGATTTATAAAAAATAATAAAAACATTTTTAAGTATGGTATACTACAGCATGAAAGGTTTTTTTATCCCTTTTATATGTTTTTCCCACGTTTTGTAGCTCTTACGAGTGCGTTTTTTTTAATTTTTGGAAGCGTCATTCCTATTTTTGCACTTTCTCTAGAACCTGTTGCAGAAAATACTTCCACGGTTTCGCCTTCTTTTCCACCAGAACTTCAAAAAGAAATAGATATTGTACAACCAATAGTGGAAGAAGTGCAAAAAATAGAAGAGAAATATGACAGCTATTCTTCTGTTCCTGCCGGAACAATTTTAAGTACGATGATTTCATTAAAACTGAAACAGTGGGGTCAAAAATATCCAGATATTTCTCGAGAATCTTTTATAAATGCAATTGATCCTTCAAAAAAAACAGGTACTGGAAAAGATGGTACTTTTTTGGAAAGTTCGCGAGATTGGGAACAAGAAAATTTTTTAGAATCAACGGTTTCTCATTCTCAACTTTTGTATGATTGGAACGAAGGATTAGGAGAAATAAGTACTCTTTTTTCAGGTGACAATACTCCGCTCTCTGGAAATGAAATGGATATTATAACGGGAAAAAGGGCAATGGAAGAGAGCCTACAAACAGGATCTATTGGATCCACTCGCCCTGGAGAAGCCAACCCTGAAAATCAAACGGTGTATATTAAAGATATTCCAGCGGTGGAAACAAAATCTCATAATTATGATCAACTCATACAACAAGAAAATTTAGCAGAAAAAATAAAAGTTCCAGAAATTATGAAACTGGTTCCCGCGGATATGATGGTGGTTCATTTTGCCGATAAAACAAAATTTGATTCGTTTTTAAAAGGTATAAATGCTCTTTCTGAACCTTTGCAAAAAGTAATGGGGAAAGATTCTTCTGTGCAGGCGAAAGAAGTAATTTTAAAACGACTCGGTATTACAGATGAATTTGATGTAGCAGAAGAGTTTGCTTTTGTGGCGGAAGATCTTGATTTTGTGCATCGTAATGATTTTGCTCTTATTGTAAAATTTAAAAATAAAAGTACGGATATTATTGCAAAAATGATGCAAACAGGAGAAAACCGGTTTGGCACGGTTGGCGACTATTTTGTGTTTGCCACCAGCCAAGATATGATGGACTGTATCACGATGGTTTTTACAAAAGAGGCACCTCTTTCTGTAAGTCGGAAAGCCTATGAATTAGGGCATCATAAAAATATAGAGGAAGCAACTCGATCACTGGCAGATGAAAAAGATTTTCACTATGCGTTAGGAGTATTAGACCCTCGAAAAGATGGGATTATTTATTTTTCAGATGCTTTTATCCGAAAACTTACGAGCCCCGAATATCGTTTAAATGCTCGTAGAAAAAATGGGATTATGCAGGAAGTTATCAAACTTCAGTACGAAGTTTTTGCGTATAGAGGACTGGAAGGAGTATGGCCGAAAAATTTTAAAGAAATGGCAGACAAAAAATATGAAACTTCCACAACACTGGATGAATCGTTCCGTATTTCAGATCAAGGTATTGTATCGCATATTGTTTGGGGAAGCCTTGCAGAACCAACTCCAATAAATCATGTACAGATCGATTTGGTTACGAAAGATGAAGAAGCGTTGTATACCCGTTTTAGAAATGGTTACCAAAACTTTTTTCGAGAATTTTTTGATCCCATTGGGATTGCTATTTTGGTGGGAGACCGAATTTCTTTCCATACTATTATTCTCCCACTCATAGATAATTCAGAATATAACTGGGTAAAAGCTATTTTTGGAGGGAATGGAAAAGAAGAATTTCGATTTCTTTCGCATGCAGATTTGTATACAGGAATTGCTTCGTTTCTGGTAACCAAATGGAGTTTAGACGATGCATTAGCAAAAATAGGGCAAATGGAAATAGGAGGGAGAAGTTGGCAATGGCAAATAAGAGATGATATCGAATTGTACTCTTCTGAAAAAAACACACTTCCTAACACTCTGGAAGATTTGAATACTTGGTCGAAGACCAATCCTGAACGGAGACAATATTTGGAAGAATACTTTAAAGAGACGGGACTCGATTATAAAATAGATTTTAAATACGAAGTGTATGAGGGGAAAACAAAAGGATCGCGACAATGCTGGAGAGTCACCAATCTCCTTACTGGGGAATCCACAGGGAATATTAATGAGGATGAATGTTCAGGCACAGTACTCCCCGAAATTACGCCTCGCCCAATGAATGATGAGCTTCAGCAAAAATATATAAATACCGCAGAAAAATGGATAAAAGAGGAGTTTACACTTCCCGAAAATGAACGAGTTTTTGATTTTTTTGGGAAAGAGATGATGGTAGGGATTATGGATAATTTTTCTGTTTCAACCAGTAATTTTTCAAATATTCATGGATTTTTAGCGTTTGAAATTCAGAATGTCCCTAAAATGAAAAAATTTATGGAAATAGTCTACAACAAGGTTTTTTCATCAGAAATGAAAAATAGTGATATTGGGCAAGGTTTGAGCATGTTGGGGATTGGAGGAAAACCACTTTCAAAAGATATGAATGGGAAAGAAGTATTTATTATTCCTCTTCGTTGGCTCGATTTTTACTATTTTTTTACCGATGATCGTTTTTATATTACGCCTTCTCGGCAAGTAGCAGAAAAAATTACATTGGCAATAAGCCAAAAAAATCCTGAACAAACCTCATTTTCTCCTCCTCTCCCCCGAATTCTTGATTATACCTCCAATACGGGAAATTTGTTGCTGGCATTTGATCTTGAAAAATTTTATACAGGAATAAATAATGAAAAAGCTCTGTATGAAGATTTTTCTGAATATACACTTCGGAATGAATTTCAACAAAAAGCTTCTTATGTAGAAGAATCTTTTATATTAGCAAAAATTTTAAATTCCGATGTCCCAAATTTAGAAGCTGTAAAACCTTATTATTCTCATATCCCAACTCATTTTTATACACTCCCATTTGTTATTGCAGAGAAGAAAATTGCGATAAAAGGACCACTCGGAGATATTCCTCTCGAAAAAATAGACAGTAAATATTCTTATATTGCCCTTCCTGATAATCGAGAAGACGGGAAAATAACGATTAAAAAACTCCTCGAGGGTGTAAATCTTGAGAATCCTTTTAAAATAATTTCTGAAACAGTAAAAAGCGGAGGCGTATCGTTTGCGTTTACTCCGCATGGGGTAGATATTCGAACTGCTGTGTATAACCCTGCGTGGGCAGAGAAAGATGATGTGCGCTTTGGAGTGATACATACCGTGACCGATGAAATGATTTCAAATCTTACTTATAAATTGTTTTTTATTGGATGTGGGATATTTCTTTTCCTGGGAGTTTTGTTCATTATTTTAAAAAAGCATAAAGAAACCCCAAATATTCCGGATACTCTTTCAGAAAATTCATCTCAAAATATTTCCCAATAATATGGGTATAACCACTATCGTGCACGAATCTTCTGAACCTCTTATAGATCTCAAAATTTTTAAGATTTTAGGAGAACCTCTATATTTTAAACAAGGACTCTCGAGTACCCCAAAAATGTTGGTGCGCAAAACCGTAGGAGAAAAATTATTAAGAGTCCAATGTGGGCTTCCAAATGGTTTTTCCCTAAAGGTTTTTGATGCCTTTCGTCCAAAAAAAGTACAAGAGAAACTCTATAAAAAATATTGGGCGGAACTCCAGATGAAAAATCCACAATGGAATGCCAAAAAACTTGCAGAAGGTACCGAGAAATTTGTTTTTTCTCCATATCTACCAGAAATAATTCCTCCTCATGTAACAGGAGGAGCTGTAGATGTAACACTTATAGATGGAACAGGAAATGAACTGGATATGGGAACCGCATTTGACGCTTTTTGTCCAGAATCTGCACCATTTTTTTATGACATTCATGAGAGAAATCCAAAAGTATCTGAAAATCGAAGAATTTTACGAACCGCCATGGAACAAGAAGGATTTACCCCCAATGATTCTGAATGGTGGCATTTTGACTATGGGAATCACATTTGGGCATTAAAAAGTGGAGCGTTGCAGACATTGTACGGAGAATATGTGGAGAGATTTCAGTAAAAGTATTCATTTATTTTTTTGTTTTTTTAACTCTCTTTCTCGTCTCTTTTTCTTTTGTTCTTTTTTCTTTTTCCCCTTTATAATGGTTTTCGCTCATTTTTGTTTTTTTTATTATGAAAAATTTGTACGAAGCGTTAGGAATTGAAAAAGGGGCATCTGAAATGGAAATTAAACGTGCCTATAGGAAGTTAGCGTCTAAATACCATCCAGATGTAAATAAAGATGCCAGTGCGTTAGAAAAATTTAAAGAGATTCAACAAGCGTACGAAGTTCTTTCTGATCCCAAAAAACGGTCACAATATGACCAATTTGGGAGTGTCGGTGGACCAGAAGGATTTGGGTCGGGAGGATTTGAAGGTTTTAGTGGGTTTGGAGGTGGACAATCGGGTTTTGAAGATATTTTTGAAACTTTTTTTGGAGGAGGGGGAGGACCATTTGGAGCCACAAATGCACGACAAAAAAATCGTCCTCAAAAAGGAGAAGATATTCAAACCTATGTCGATATTTCTTTTTCAGAAAGCGTAACGGGTGTGAAAAAAGAAATAGAAGTAAATACGTTTGAATCGTGTGAAAAATGTGAAGGAAAGGGAATCTCAAAAGGATCATCATATAAAACATGTGCTACTTGCCATGGTGCTGGAAGTGTTACCAGACAACAACGGACGCCATTTGGAATTATTCAAACCTCTGCAGTGTGTTCTAATTGTAATGGAGAAGGACAAATCCCTGAAAATCCTTGTACATCTTGTGGGGGGAAAGGTCGGAAACAAAAAAGAAAAAATATTACGGTTCATATCCCCGCAGGCGTTTTTCATGAAGCGCTTTTACGAATTTCTGGAAAAGGAGCGGTAGGAGAAAAAGGGGCACCTCCAGGAGATCTTCTGATTCGCATTCACGTGGCACAATCTCGTGAATTTACACGGGAAGGGGATGATATTCATACCACTCTGCATCTCCATTATTTGCAGGCTATTTTAGGCGCAGAAATAAAAATAAAAACAGTATTGGGGGAAGAGACTATTCGTATTCCTGCAGGAACACCAAATGGGAAAATTCTGCGTTTAAAAAATAAAGGAATGCCCAAAGTGAACAGTTCTAGCACTGGAGATCATCTGTTACATATTGTGGTAGATATTCCAGAAAAACTGTCGAGTACAGAAGAAAAAACACTGCGCAAACTTTCTGAGGATTTAAAAATTCCAGTACAAGAAGAGGAAGGGTTTTTTGGGAAGATTTTTTAAAACTTTAGACTATTCTCATGGCTCCTAAAATTTCACTGAGGAGTATTTCTACCTCTTCGGCTATGTGTTGAGGGTTTTTAAAAGAAATAAGTTTTCCAGGTGGACAAAAAACCGCGGATTGTTTTGCGATTCGTTCATCATCTTTATTGGCTATAAACCGAAAACTTCGTGAGGAAAGAATTTGGAATTCTTTCTCCATTGTTGAAAGAAAATCTTCATCTCCAAATCCACGAGGGCGAATGCAATACAACACTGAAATATCAGGATGCACAATATTTAAAAGTTTTTCCATTTCTCCTTTTGTATCTACTCCCAGTTCTAGTACTAATACTTCCGGGAATTCTTTTTGAAAAAATGCCTTTTTAAATGCCGAAAGAAGAATGGTATACCACTCAGAAAGACTACTTTTCCCACTTGGTTCATCTAAAATGGCAAGAGGAAGACCAATTTCTGTATTAAACCCGCGGGAATTTTCCCGGATACGAAGAGTATTGGATTCTAAAAGTTTGGCAGTAATAGCTTCTCGAATTTCTGTTTTTCCTTCTGTTCCTGCAATAGCAATAATGCGTGGAGAAAATCGCCAAAGAATTATTTTTGCGAGGTACTTCAGGAGAACACCGACCAGACATTTCAGAAAAGATTTCATGGAGAAAAAGCGATGAAGAGAGGTTTTTAAAAATGATGCTTAAAAATTTTCACACTGACTTCCTCTACAGACCTTTTTTTTGAGTAATACATTTTTATCGTAGTAATATTCATACTCTGCGGTTACATTTCCTACTTTTCCAGAAAGAGTAATAACACCACCTCTTCTTTTCCCAAAATTATCGGGACAAGCTTCTTGGCAAAGACCATCTAACAAATACGCATCTGAAATATTTTTACTCTCAAATTCATACTTTATCATATGAAATTCTGTTTTTTTATCCGATTGTGCGCCTAAAAAAACAGCCATTTTCCCATCACTCGAAGCACACACTCTAGAAAAATCTGATGCTTTTAGTGGTCTATTGAGTTCTTGGAAAGAAATATTTTTTGATTCTAATGCTTTTGTAAACTCGGCATACCATCCCTTTGCAGTGGCATTTCCAATGGGTCCACAGACATCAAAAGGGAATTCTTTTTGAGGAACGGAAGCGAGTGATTCTCGTACAATTTTTGAAGTGGGAGAGAGAATTCCTGATTCCGTATTAGAAGCATCTTGGTTTTTTACAAGAGCTTCAAATCTATTTTTTTGAATTTGGCAATCTCGTAATTCGGTTTGCGCTACTCGTACCGCTTCGGTGAGATTATTTTTTTCTGCGAGAACCGCTTCACAACTTTGCGGAGCACCAGAAATAAGAGGGGAAACTGAAGGGCTGGGGCTTACCCCTTCTGCTCCTGGGCTTTGAATTGCAGGAGTGATAATAGGAGCAGGAGTCGCAACGGCAGATGGAGATGGAATTGTTTGTGGAATTTCTATTTCTCCACATCCAGCAAAAAATAAAAGACAACCAGAAAGAAGAAAAAGGGAGGGTTTCATGAAGAAAGAGTAAAATGACGAAAAAAGAGATTCATACGCTCAAAGGCTTCTTGAAGGTCTTTTTCACTTCTGCCAAAAGAAATACGAACATGACCTTCTCCTGTTGGTCCAAATGCTACCCCTGGTACTAACGCAACGCTAGTTTTTTCCAAAAGTTCCATACAAAAGTCTTGAGAATTAATAATTTTTTCACTTTTTGATACTAATTTTGGAAAAACAAAATACGAAGCATTTGGCTTCACATAGGAAAAAACATCAGGAAGAGTATTTAAAAAAGTAGTGGTCATTTTTAGTCGTCGAATATATGCAGTTTTAAATTCTTGAATAGACTTTTTTCCTTCCTCAGAAAATGCACCAATGGCGGCATATTGAGAAACAACAGGGGCACAAGTGACCATTGAATCATGAATTTTTAAAATTTCTGTAATATTTTTCGCACTCGAATGAACAAATCCCACTCTCCACCCCGTCATGGCAAAGGCTTTTGAAAAAGAAAAAACACGAATAACCCGATCTTTTAATTCTGGGATACTCGCCAATGCGAAAATTTCTTCATTGGTATATACAAAATCTTTGTACACTTCGTCAGAAAGAAGAAAAAGATCATGTTTTTTTGCCATATCGGCGAGAAGAAGAAGATCCTCTTTCTTAAAAATGGTTCCCGTAGGATTAGAAGGATTACAATAAAAAATAACGCGTGTTCGTGGAGTAATTCGTTTTTCAAATTCTTCTACTTTTACGCTCCAACCTCCTTCTTCATCTAATGGTACAAAAACAGGAACTCCATGAGCGAGTTTAATGGCTTGCGCATACGAAGCATATACAGGAGAAGGGATGAGTACTTCATCTCCAGGATTAAGAATAGCGAGAAGAGAGGCGGTAATACCTTCAATGGATCCACACGTCACAATAATTTCTGATTGATAATGATAGTGCATTCCTTCTTTTCTCAATTCTTCTGCAACGATTTCTCGAAGTTCTGGAAGCCCATTGGTAAGAGAATATTTTGCAGATTTCCCACTCATAATGGCATCTATTGCCACTTTTTTAATATATTCTGGCGTATCAAAACTCGGAATTCCTTGTGCCAGTGAAACTACTTTGGAATGCTTTGAAGCTTCCAACTCCATGAGTTTAATAGGCGAAACGGTCATTTTTCCCGTACGAAAAACACTCATAAAAATAGGGGAAATCATGAAAAACGGTAGCACGGGAAATATTCAAGATGCAAGATACAGAAACTGTGCGAAACTCTCATATTTTTTTATAAGATTTTTAAGACTTCTTCTCCTACTTTTTCTAAAAGAATATTTTTACTTTCCTTTTCTGTTCGTATTTTCCATTCTCCTTCTCCTTTTTCCAGTGTTTTTGGAGAAATAACAACACGGATAGGAAAACCGAGTAAATCTGCATCTCCAAATTTTTTCCCAGGAGATTCATCTCTATCATCTACGAGTACGTCTATCCCTTTTTCAGAAAGGGTTTTTTCCAGTTTTTTCGCTTCTAAAAGGCTGGTTTCAAATTCCTCTTTGCGTCCAATAGGAATAATAACCACGGTATAAGGTGCTACTGGTAATGGCCAACAAATACCATTTTCATCATGAAAGGCTTCTACAATGGTGCCCATAAGCCTGGTAACGCCAATTCCATAACATCCCATCACTGGAGTTTCTCGCGTTCCTTCAGCATTGGGCACTTGTACGTCGAATGCTTCGGTATATTTTTTCCCGAGTTTAAAAATATTCCCTACTTCCACACATTTTTTTTCATCCAAAGTTTCTGCACAGTGTGGACATTTCTTCCCACCTTTTTGGGTAGAAATTTCTGTATTTTGTGCCCAGCCACATTGTTTACAAAATACCATCGTATCTTCTCCTGCGTTCGTTATTACGGCAAACTCGTGAGAAATATCGTTTGAAAATTCTCCTCCAGAAGCCTCAATAGAGTAGGCAATAAGTCCGCATCTTTGAAAAACTCGAAAATATGCTTCTTTTACTCGTTCGTAATACGTATCTAAACCCTCCTGCGATTGGTGAAAGGAATACATATCTTTCATAATAAATTCACGACCTCGTAAAATTCCACTTTTTGCGCGAGCTTCATCTCGAAATTTTGTTTGAATTTGGAAAAGGGAAAGGGGAAGATCTTTCCACGAAGTTAAAAATTCTTTTGCAAGTGGGGTTACCATTTCTTCATGGCTCCAACCGAGTACTGTTTTTTCATTTGGTTTATAGGCAATATCTACTTGGTCTCGACCGGTTTTTTTCCAGTTTTCCAATGGAGTAAGTGCAGGCATGAGAACTTCGCAGGCATCAACATTTCCCATTTCTTCACGAATAATAATTTTTATTTTTTGAAGTACTTTTAATCCCAAAGGCAAATACGAATACACTCCTGCCATTTCGCGTTTTATAAATCCTCCTTTTACGAGGAGTTCTGCATTTTTACTGTCCGCATCATGAGGAGCATTTTTTTGAGTTTTTATTCCCGCACGAGTAAAGAGCATACCAAAAAAAGAAAATACTTTTTAAATATATCGTGCGAAAGAAGAAAAAGAAAGACTATCCCATACGCTTCATTTTCTCTGAACTTTTGAATCGGAATATCACAAAATGTACACTTGACACTGCAATACAATAAAAATTGACTTATAAAAAATATATGTTTAAAATAAAAAAGTATTTTTTATTTTTTTATGGTAAAAATTTCTTTTGCAGTACTGGGTTCGTTTTTTTTGGTACTTCCTATTTCTTCTTTTGCAGAAGAAATAATCCCTTCTCCCACTCCGATTGTGGAAATAGGTATTCCCCAAGGAGAAAACCCAAACATTCCTCCTCGTTCTGAAAATATAAATTCCAAAAAAATTGAGAAAGCAAATCAAATATTGGAAAAACTTTTAGAATCTTCTGCCGATCGTCTCTTCCAAATGGGTATGCCGGAAGCGGATTTGTTAGTTTTTCAAGAGAAAATTCGAAAAGATTTTTCTGATCGTTTGGCAACGGTAAAAACCCCTCAAGAGCTTGGAAATCTTATCCGTGATACTCGAAAAACTGTGCGTGATACCATTCAAGAACTTCGAAAATCATTCAAAGGTGTAGAGAAAGCAAAACGTGAAGCTACTAAAGGTGTGAAAGAAGAAGAGAAGGCAAAACGCGAAGCTGATAAAGCCCTACGAGATGCTGAAAAACAGAAGGAAGAGGGAGAATCTGTGAATTCTTCTCTCTAGCTTTGAGTAATTTTTATATTGTTTTTTAAAAAGGCTGTCCATTTTTGGACAGCCTTTTTAAAATTCATTACTAACCAACGTGTTCATTATTTGCAGAAACACGTTCTCATGAGTACCATTCTTTTGTTTTTCTTTTGTTTATGTTTTCAGAAATTATTTCTAAAATTTTGCATCTAAAAAAACAAAAAAATGCCATTATTTTGGCGCATAATTATATGCGACCAGAAATTTTTGAGGTGGCAGATGCGGTTGGAGATTCTTTTGAACTTTCAAAATCAGCACAAGAAATGAAAGGAGATATCATTGTTTTTGCAGGTGTTCATTTTATGGCAGAATCGGCAAAACTGCTCAATCCCTCTAAAAAAGTTCTTCTTCCTTCTCTTGCGGCTGGGTGTTTTATGGCAGATACCATCACCGCAGAAGGACTGTTACGCCTCAAAAAAAAATACCCAAATGCTCCCGTTGTGGTGTATATGAACACCTCTGCCGAGGTAAAAGCCCTTTCCACTGCCACTTGTACTTCTTCTAATGCCTTAAAAATTGTAGAAAGTTTCGCGGAAGATACCATTATTTTTGCTCCCGATAAACATTTATGTGAATTTGTTCAAGACAGGACTCATAAAAAACTTATTCCCTGGGCAGGATTTTGCCATGTGCATACCCAGCTTTCGCCCGCTTTTTTGCAGAAAACAAAAGAAAAATATCCAGGTGCGCATGTTCTTTTGCATCCCGAATCGCCCAAAAGGCTTTTCCCTTTTGCAGAACATATTTGCGGAACGGGTGGGATGAGCCAATACATTCAAAATCATCCCGAAGTGGATACTTTTTTAATTGGAACGGAAGAAGGAATGGTGGGCAGGCTGAAAAGAGATTTTCCCGAAAAAACATTCGTAGCCCTTATGGGAACTTGTATCAACATGAAGCAAATCACGCTGGACAATATTTTCCGTTCTCTGTCTCAAGAAAAGTACGAAATTACCATTCGAGATGAAATTTTTGTTCCCGCGCAAAAGTCTTTGGAGGAAATGATGAAGCGGAGTTAGTGGTTTTTTATAAATTTATTATGTATTTAAAAAATATTGTTATCAAAAATATTGGACCAATAGAAAATCTTTCGGTTGAGCTTCCTTTTAAAGAAAATGGTGATCCTAAACCTGTTATTTTTGTTGGTGAAAATGGGTCTGGAAAAACAATTCTACAATCGCAAATAATAGATGGTTTCTATGAAATTGGAAGTTCCTTGTTTGATGATGTTGGTATTCAAGATGGATTAAAAAGAAATTATTATAAAGTTTCAGGAGGTGTGAATTTACAAACTGGCAAAGATAAGGGATTCTCTCTTTTAAAATTTATTGATAGTGAAAATCAAACTTTAGAATATTTTGATAAAGTCGGGGAAGTGAGAAAAGAAGATTTTACAAGCTATATTACAGATTTTTCACTTTCTCCAAATAGTTCACAAAAATACCAAAAAGAAATAACAGGAATAAACGATACTAAAAAAGAAAAATTACAAAATGAGTGGATTCAGGGTGTTCACTTTTATCAGCCAGCCTATAGATACGAAGAGCCTTTTTGGAAAAATGAGTCTTTTGTAGATTATATGAGATTTGAAGATAAAACGAGATTTTCGGGACAACTAGGAAAAGAGTTAGAAATAATATCCTCAACAAAGGAGAGTAAATCTTATTTGATGGATTTAGTTTTGGATTTTACAAATTTCTCTAGTTCACAAAGCTCGAAAATCTTGAAACTTATACAAAAAAAGATTTCTAATAAAGACTATATCTCGATAGAAGACACAATAAGTGAAGAGTATTCTTCTGACCAAATCACATGGCAAAATATAAATAACATTTTAAAGCTGATAAAAAAGAGAGCTGATATTAGGTTTGGCATTGGTCATAGAGGAAGATATAGAGTTAGTATCGTAGAGCAAAATCAAGATGGAATTGTAAAACAACAATTATTACCAAGTATTGATAACTTATCGCTGGGAGAATCAATTTTATTGAATCTTTTTATAAATATTATTCGTCATGGTGATAATCCACCAAAAAATACAGCACAAATACAAGGGATTGTTGCAATAGATGAAATAGATGTTCATTTACACACAGATTTGCAAAATTCTGTATTACCAGAACTGATAAAACTATTTCCAAAAATTCAATTTATTATTACTACTCATTCTCCTTTGTTTTTATTGGGAATGAAAAAGACTTTTGGTGAAGAAGGATTTGAAGTGAGAAATATGCCAAAAGGTGATTTGATAACAACGGAAAGATTTTCTGAATTTGAAAATGCCTATAATGTTTTGACGGAAACAGAAAAATTTGAAAACGAGAAAAAATTACAAATAGAATCCTCCATAAAACCTGTCCTTTTTGTAGAAGGAGATTATGATATTAGGTATATACGAAAAGCTGCTGAACTATTGAATAAAAATTCCATATTAGAAGTAATACAAATATTTGATGGAGATGGGTTTGGAAATCTCGATAAAATATGGAAACACTATGATTCAAAGCTCTCAGAAGCTATTCCTCAAAAAGTCATATTACTTTTTGATTGTGATACTGGAAAACAAGATACCGAAAAAGGAGTAGTCTTTAAAAGAATAATTCCATCTATAGATGGAAACTTAATAAAAAAGGGAATAGAAAACCTTTTTCCTACTACACTTATTAATAAAGCAAGAACTCATAAAAAAGCATTTATTGACTTTTTATCAGAAAGTCAATCAGAGATCAGAGGAGAGACTGTTATTACTCCTGAATCCTATAGAGTCAATAAAGATAAAAAAGGTGATTTATGTAATTGGATTTGCAAAAATGGAACAAAAGATGATTTTAATAATTTTGAAAAAATATTTGAGATTATTGAAAGTATAATTCAGAAAAAAATTTTCGTAGAGTCGTAATAGAATTTTATAATTCTTCCCTTTTTCTATGCCCCAAAATATCCAAGTGTTCCCTTTGACAGGCTCAGGAAGCGAAAAAGAAAAAATAGTTATTGAGCTTGTAAAAATAACCGATAAGGCTGGCTGAGCTTGTATAATAAGTTGGCTGAGCTTATCGAAGCCAGATTTTAATATTTTTTTATGTCTTCCTCTCTTCGCATTCTTGGCATTGATCCGGGCTACGCCACTATTGGTTTTGCGGTAATTGAAAAAACAGGTCAATCCATCCAAATTATAGATTTTGGGGTTATTACCACATCTTCAAAACTTTTATTTCCAGAGCGTTTAAAAAATATTGCGGAAGATATTTCTCAAATAATAAAAAATTTTTCACCCGATTGCATGGCCATTGAAAAACTTTTTTGGGGTGCAAATGTCGATAATGCGATTCGTGTTGCAGAAAGTAGAGGAGTGATTGTCTTACAATCTGCTCTGTATCATCTTCCTCTTCATGAATTTTCACCCAATGAGGTAAAAAGCCAACTCGTAGGGAATGGAAAAGCTCCAAAATTTCAAATTCAAAATATTTTAAAAATGAGGCTTGGTTTACAAGAAATTCCAAAACCAGATGATGCGGCTGATGCCCTTGCTATTGCACTGGTTGCCAGTGAAATGATGAGCCTCTGAAAAACAAAATTATTTTTACTCTTCCGCAAAATACAAAAATTTCGTATGGTACATTTTGAATACTCTTCTTCTTTGTATGCAAAAATTTGTTTTCGTAACGGGTGGTGTGTGTTCTTCTCTTGGAAAAGGCATTACCAGTGCTTCTATTGCTATGCTTCTCAAAAGCGCAGGATACCGAGTTTCTATTCAGAAGCTGGATCCATATTTAAATGTTGATCCTGGGACGATGTCGCCTTTTCAACATGGAGAAGTTTTTGTAACGGAAGATGGTGCAGAAACAGATTTAGATTTAGGGCATTACGAACGATTTATTGATGAAAATCTTTTTAAATTTTCTACCGTTACTACTGGAAAAATTTATTCTGAAGTGCTTCAGAAAGAGAGAAAAGGTGATTTTTTGGGAGGAACCATTCAAGTGGTTCCGCACATTACCGACGCTTTAAAAACAAAGATTTTTTTGGCATCTGAAAAATCTGGTGCGGATATTCTGATTGCGGAAATTGGTGGGACAGTAGGAGATATAGAAGGAGAGCCATTTTTAGAAGTGGTACGTCAAATGAAAGCAGAGCTCGGATCTGAAAATGTATTATCGGTTCATTTAACGCTTCTTCCTTTTTTAAAAGCTTCTGGAGAGTTAAAAACAAAGCCCACTCAATTATCGGTTCGAGAGCTTCGAAGAGTGGCTATTCAACCAGATATTTTGGTATGTCGTGCAGATGCTCATATTCCAGAAGATATTCTTGATAAAATTTCTCGATTTTGTGGTGTGCCACGAGATTCTGTTTTTCCAGCCGAAACGGTCAGTAGTATTTATTCGGTTCCTTTAGAATTTGAAAAGCGAAACATGGCAGAAATTTTGCAAAAAAAACTCGCTCTTCCTGTAAAAAAAACAAAACTTCACGAATGGGAAACCATGGTTCAACGAATTTTTGATACGAAAAAAACAATGTCAGTAGCACTAGTGGGGAAATATACTGATCTTGATGATGCGTATCTTTCAGTATTAGAGGCACTTTCTTCTGCGGGGTTTGCGAGTGGTGTACGAGTAAAAACGGAGTGGGTGAATGCTGAAAAATTAGAAATGCAGGATGAGGAAGAATGGAATTTATTACGAAAATGCTCAGGTGTTTGCGTCCCAGGAGGGTTTGGCGGACGCGGAATTGAAGGGAAAATTTTAGCAGCGGAGTATTGTCGAGAAAATAAAATTCCTTATTTAGGGCTTTGTTTAGGATCACAAATTATGGCGATTGAATTTGCGAGAAATGTATGTGGTCTTCAAAATGCCAATTCTCAAGAATTTGATGAATCTTCTCCTCATCAGATAGTTCATTTTTTACCAGATCAACACCAGAAGGTTTCAAAAGGTGGAACTCTTCGATTGGGTTCGTATCCATGTATCCTCAAAAAAGAGACACGTGCATTTGAGGCATATCAAACACTCGAAATTACAGAAAGACATCGTCATCGATACGAGTTTAATAACGAGTATCGCGAGGAAATGGAAAAACGAGGACTTGTTTTTTCTGGAACTTCTCCTGATGGGCATTTGATGGAAATGGTGGAAATTACAAATCACCCATTTTATGTAGGATGTCAGTTTCATCCAGAATTTAAAAGTCGTCCTCATCGTCCGCATCCTTTGTTTTTAGCTTTTATAAAAGCGAGTAAAGCATTATTCTCCTGATCTTTCTGCGACTTTCTTTAAAAACTCATCCAATTCAGATCGAGATTTTTTATTTTTTGAATCTAAAATATCGAATGAGGTGGTTTTTATGCCACAAAATCCAAGTCGGAAAAGATTCCAACCCCATCGTGTTAATCCAGGGAATGTTTTAAATACAAATCCTGGTCCGTCACACGTGGTAAATATACGTGCAGTTTTTCCTTTTAAAAGACCTTCGGACTTTCCACCTTCTAAAAATCGGAATGCAAATCCTGCACCAAAATTCATATCAAAGAAGTTTTTTAAAATAGCCGGCGCATCTCCCCACCAAATGGGAAAAATCAACACCAGTTCATCTGCTTTTGTAATTTTTGATTGTATGTCTTGCACTTTTGGCAAAGTATTCATGGTTTGTACGTCTTCATACGATAAATAATCTTGCTTCCATTCCGGAGTATACAAATTCATAATTTCACCCGTTTTCCCTGTATTTTGTAATCCGTTTATATACGCATGAGCAATTTCATGGGTGAATCCTTTGCTAGATGGGTGCGCGGTAATAATAAGAGAGTGGGTCATGGAAAAAGGGGTAAAAGAGGTAATAAGATTTTTTAAGAAGTGATGGAATCTTAGAATTATAAAACTATTTTTCAAAATGAAAACTATTCATAATTTTCGATTCCCAATCTGCATCAGAAGGGTTAGAACAGTCTTTGCTTCCGCATCCTACTGCTGATGTGCCATTTGATTTTCCTCGTGTAATAACGAGAAGTTTTCTTTGAGGATAAAAAATTTCCGTACGATACCCGCATCCTGAGCTTATTGCTTGTTCAAAATATACATTTTCTGGGAGCTTAAAAAATAACTTTTGAGACAGTTCGCCTGTTTCGGCAGAAAAATCGCTTGTTTCTGAAATTTTGCAATCTTTCCTTTTAGAAAGCTTTTGTACATAGGCTTCTGCTTCTTTTTCGCTGTTAATTTTTGGCATGTACATCCAGTACAAAACACCTGGAGAGAAAGGCTCATTTAAGTCTTTTTCTTCAAATTTTTTTGGATTTTTACTACAATCACTTCCTGGCTGATATTTTGTGGTCACAAAAAAAGCGTCTCCTTTGGTTATAACCTGCGTGGGCATTTTGGGGCATTTGTCATTGTCTACATCATACACAAATGGCGGGTACGAAAAAGAAAACTTTTTTTCTTTATTTTTGTAGGTAAGCCATTCTGGTAATGGAGCTAACGTTGGAGTAGGAGTAGAGGGAGGAGTTTGTGGTAGAACTTCTTTTATTTCAGGAGTCGCTTTTCCAGGGGTTATTTGCGGTTTTTCTGTACAGCCACTAAAAAGAAGAACCAATAAAGAAAGAGCCGTCATTATCAAAATTTTTTTATCAGTCTTCATTGTAATGGATCAAAAATGGTGGGTGAGGCGGGATTCGAACCCGCGGCCAATAGCTTAAGAGGCTACTGCTCTACCGCTGAGCTACTCACCCATTTTTGTGAAGCTGGAAGATTCTACGAAAACTTTTGGCATGAGCAAAGGTTTTTTGTAAAAATAAAAAATATGAAACGCAAAACCCTTTTATTGTGGGCATTTATTTCTTTTTTATCGGGAGTATTTGTTATGGATATTTGGAGAATGCCAGAATTATTATGGGGTGGGCTTCTTTTTTTCCCGCTCGCCTTTTTCCCAACAATTCCACTTCGTTCCATTTTTATATGGTCTCTTTTTTTTGTATTGGGGGGACTTCGGATTTTATGGGCTTTATCACCACTTCCTGTGCACCATATTTCATCGGTGGTTTTAAAAAATACCGACGAACAAGAAATAGAAATGAGCGGTATTGTTGATCGATTTCCAGAAGAATATGCCGATAAAACAAAAATTTTTGTTCGTGCAGAAACAGTATTCTTCCAAAATCAAGAAAAATTTGTGTCTGGAACAGTATTAGTAAATATTCCGGCAGACATTTCGGTTCAATACGGAGATCGTATTATAGTTTCTGGAATACTCAAAAAACCATTTCTGATTGAAAATTTTAATTATGCACGATATCTGGAAAAAGAAGGTGTATATTCTTATTTCCCCTGGTCACGGGTACAAATTTCTTTCCCTGGAGATCTTTCTGTAAAAGAAAAATTTTGGAGAAAAATATTTAAGGTACGGACGCCGGTTC
>CAIRYL010000169.1 GCA_903882825.1 uncultured Candidatus Peregrinibacteria bacterium
AAAAAAGCCCCTCCTACTACTCCTGCTCCGGCAGCCAAAATACCGTACGAATCAGCAAAGAAAAATATTCCGCCAATAATGCCAATATTATAAAAAAATGGCGCTAGCGCAGTAGACCAAAAATGTCGAAACGACATGAGGAAAGTTCCCAAAAAATTTGAAAGTGCGAACAGAAAATTTGCAAAAAATATGCAACGAGCAAGTGTAATAAAGGTTTCTCCAGTATTTTCAAAAATTTTTGGAAATATAAAAGGAAGGATATGTTGAGAAAATATGGTTACAAGGAGGAGTATAAGCGCTAATATGCCATTTAAAGTTATAAAAAAATTTCCAAAAACCCGATTTCCATGTTCCTCAGAAATTTCTCTTTCTCGTAAAAAAAGAGGAGTCACCAGCCCCAAAAGTGCAGAACTGACGATCGCCATTAGTAAAAAATCTCCTACAATAAATGCTGAAAAATAGGCATCTGTTTCCCCAGACGTTCCATAACTCCTGGCAAAAACCATATCGCGAAGTGCCCCCAATACGTAACTGAGAAATGTTCCCCCCGAAAGAAGAAATGCGCCGGTTGTGAAATGAGATTTTAAAACCATCAGGCAAAAGTGTAACAGAAATAATAAAAAATCTCTTGAAGGATTTTAGAAAATGGAATAGGATAGCTCGACTGAAAACACTTTTTTCTTTTTTTTATGACTTTTAGAAATCCACAAGAGAAAAGAAGAAATATGTTACAATATTCACGAAAAGTTATGCGTGAATTAGCAAAATCAGAAGAATGTAAAGTAAAGGGAAAACATCAAGAAGCATTAGAAATTGCACAAAAAATTCTTGAAAAAGATCCTTCTTGTATCGCTGCAGCAGAAGAGGTCGCAGATAATCTTTTGTCTTTGAATAACCATGAATCAGCAGAGAAAGCGGCTCGTTTTGTATTAATTCTGAATCCAAAAAGTTATATTGCCAATTATACGTTAGGATTTTTATCGCTCACAAAAGGAGATGATCCGGTAGCACTTCCATATTTATCGGTGGCAAATAATTCAGAGCCGAATAATCCAGAAATTCTTCGTTGCTTGGGATGGTCTTTATTCCATACTGGTTCTCGTACAGAAGGTATTGCCACACTCGAAAGAGCACTGAATCTGCGTCCAGATGATTCTCTTATTTTATGTGATTTGGGGGTGTGCTGTTTACATTTAAATTATTTTGAGAAAACCATTCGTCTTTTTGAAAGAGCCTTAGCATTAGATCCCAAAAGCACAAGAGCAAAAGAATGTTTAGAGGCGGCAAAAAATTTAAAAGAGAAAATGATGGATGATGGAGCGTAGTATTTTTTCATCCTATGGATTCTCTTCCTATTCTTATATTGCTTTTGGCGTTTAATACGATTCCTTTTGCTATTTGGTATATTCGAAAAAGTGATGATGGGTTTTTTTTAAAAGGTATGCAATGGGGCAGTCTTGGAATCTTGTTTATTTTTTGGTGGTTTTGTTTTTTTGGATTCGCCGTTGAAAATAAGAATATTTTAATGATTGTGTGGATATCAACCGTTATGGTTTCTCTAGAATTTTTGTTTTTTATATGGTGGGAACGGAAAAGAAAAGTTGGAAAATAACAAAAATTCAGCAACACTTTTCTGTGTATGATGAATAATCCTCCACATTATAGAGAAGAGCGAGTGCGTACTTTTTTTCGGTTTTTCTCTGTTCCTCCAATTCCGTTGAGGTTTGAAGAATTTTTAGGTGTTCCAAGAGGATCAGTAAAATCGTTTCCTTCCCCTAAAAATACAACAAATGTATACCTTCAAAAAGGGAAAAAATGGGCATTTCTTTTACGATTTTGTCCGTTTGTCCGTGCGGTTTCGTTGGTAAATACCGTGAGTTTTGGCGTTGCACAATCTTCCAGTGATATTGATCTGCTCGTGGTGACGGCTCCTCATAAAATTTGGACAGCACGTTTTTTTGTCACTCTTTTTTTGTCTTTTTGTGGGGTTCGAAGAACAAAAGAAAGGATTGCGGGGAAAATTTGCCTTTCATTTTTTGTAGATGAAACCGTATGTGATTTTTCTTCTTTAAAACTCCCATTTGATCCGTACTTAGCCTTTTGGTGTGCAGGAATGATTCCCGTTTTTGGAAAGTCGTTTTTTTCATTATTTCACCAAAAAAATACCAAATGGATTGGAGAGGAAGTTTCCATGCCTTTCCTTTTTGACCCTCAAAAAATTCCGAGTGGAGGGAATTTTTTACAATTGCTTTTAGAAAAAATTTTTTATTGGACAGAAGATGTTATTCGGTATTTTTGGAAGCAAAGAACTCTTCAAAAAAGAGATCTTTTAAAAAACCCTTCAGGAACGATTATTTCTGATCATATTTTAAAATTTCATGATGAAGATAAGAGGGAAGAATGGGCGGAAAAAATGAGGATTTTGTAGAGACGTTTTGCCAAGTCTCTACAAAATAGGTGCAGAAAAAGGAGCAAAAAGGTATGATGAGAGAGAAATTTCAAACTTCACTTTTTTTATGCTCCTTTTTTTAGATATTGAAACGACTGGGCTTGATTCTGACAATGGCGAAATATTGGAAATTGCCGCTATTCGTTTTGATGGGGAAAATACACATGAAATTTTTGAAACTCTTTTACACGTACCTGAAGGGATAGAAATTCCTTCATTTATTACGACTCTTACGGGTATTACCAATGAAATGTGTGCCAATTTTGGTGTTTCTTTATCAGAGGCACAAGAAAAATGGGAGACATTTGTTCGCCCAGACGATGTTATTGTTGGTCATAATATTTCTTTTGACACTGGCTTTTTAAGAGCAAAAGGATTTTTTATAAATCATCAAGAAATAGATACTTTTGTACTTTCTTCTCTTCTACTCCGAAACGAAGAAAGTCATTCTTTAGAAGTTTTGACTGAAAAATATGGGCTTTTTCATGAAAATGCGCATCGCGCAAAAAGTGATGTATTGGCGAATATTGAGCTTTGGAAATTCTTAATATCTGTTTGGAATTCATTCTTACATACAAAAAATTCTGAATCTCTGTGCCATCAAATAGAAAAAATTCTTCAAAGAAGTAGTATTTCTGAAAAATTATTTTTTACAATGCCTCCTTTCCATTTTCCTCAAATGGATGCCGTTATTTCTCGTACTGCTCGAGAAATTTTTCAATTTCCAGAAATACTTTCTCCTCTTTCTTCTGAATTAGAACACGTATGGGAGAGTGAAAATCATCTGACGATTTGGGATATAGTCGGAAGTTCTCTCCGGATGCAAGAAATATGTACTTCAGCACTACAACACCATAAAACGGTATATTGTGTGTATCCCGATTCGCTTTTTTTACGATATATTGACTATTTCCATGCGTTTTCTCCTCTTTTTCCAAATGTGTTTTTCATATCGCCTGCAGGAAAAAATATTGAAAAAGAAAAATTAAAAACTCTTTGGGATTCCCCATCTTTTACAAAAGCAGAAGCCATAGTTGCCATAAAAACACTCTTGGCAGATTTTCAAGATGATTTGCTATCACTCTCTTTTCGGGGGGAAGAATGGCCAGTGGTGCGATCGTTTATCTCATCACCATCTCAAGAGCCATTTTCTATGGAAGGACTTACGTTTCTTCCCATTTCTGAGTTTTATCGTATTCCAAAAGAATCACTTGTTCTTATGTTTCATGCGGGGACACTCGAGGAGACACTTTCAGATACTTTTCAGGTACAGTGTTTTTCAAAACGTATAGAAGAAGATTCTTTTCTTCTCAATATTCCTTCTTTTGATGAGGAATGGAAACAGTGGAGTATTGTATTTGGAAAATCTCTGCGGGAAAAATTTGGGAAAAATGAGTATCCTATAAAAACAAAATGGCAAACAGAGGAGATGAAGAATGATGAAAAATTGTCCACGTCTCTCCAATGTTTTTCCGATCTCTTTCAAAAATTTCCAGAAGTTTTTAAAACACCTCCTTTTTTACATGTTTCTCACTTTTTCTTTCCTCCAGAAGAGGAAAATATGCTTCGTATGATTCAGCTCTTTCCGGATGATTCTTGGTCATGTATTTCAATTCCTATTGATCTTTCTCCATATTTTTCAAATATTCTCAATCGTGGAAAACAATTTTTATTGTTGGGGAATGGGTATCCAAAAGATGAAAAGGGGAATATTCTTTTCTCTTTTTTGCCATCAAATACAAAATTTTTTGAATTTCCTAAACCAGAATCATATTTTCAAAATAAAAAAATTGTTGTTTTTAAAGGAGTTCCTACTGATTCAACTCCTTTTCATTGGCAACCGATACTTACAGAACTATTTACACGGCACGAACGAGTACTTGTTTCGGTAAATTCAAAAAAAATAGCAAAACAATTTTCAGAAGAATTGTCTCAATGGGCTTTTGAAGAAAAAATTCAACTCGTTTCCTCTGAATCAGGAAGTTTTGGGAAAATTCGTTCATTTTTAGGGAAAATTGGGAAAAAGTTGTGCATTGCTCCTGTCCGAACATTAGAAGAAGTGCGTCCTGAAGAGTTTGGATTTACAGCGCTCATCATTTTAAAATTTATTTTTGATCCACCAAAAGACCCGCTTCTTTCTTTACGAAGAAAATATTGTATCAACGATTTTGAAGAATTTGCGGTACCTCGTGCTCGTGCTCGTTTTGAAACAGAAATATTTCGTCTTTTTCGTCCTGATCATTCGGTAGAGATATTGTTTGGAGACCACCGTTTATCGGATAAAAATTCTTTTGGATCACGTTTTGCAAAAGTTTTGCCAGCAGGCGTATCAGTGGTGAGGGAATAAGAAAATAAATGTGCTCTTCCTGAATGTGCGTTGCATATTTTCTTCCCATCTGACACAATACCCGAGGTTTTTTTGTTTTTTTCACCATGAATATTCTTCTTGGTATTGTTGCAAACGCGTTGGCGCTTTTTGGGGTTCACTATTTATTAGGGGATATGGGTTTTTCCATTACTCCAGATTGGGGATATGTATTGGTTGGAACGGTACTCGGGATAGTAAATGTTTTTGTAAAACCTGTTCTTCCCCTTATTTCTCTTCCTCTCATCTTTCTCACGATGGGAATATTTTTAGCAATTATTAATGGATTTCTTCTCTTTGCAATTGAATATATTTTTGCGAATATTATTCCAGACGTTGGGGTGGTGTTTGTGGTAGGAGAGGGTTGGATTACATATCTCATAGTGGCGCTTGTTTTGTCACTTTTTAATTCTATTACTCATTTTTTTCTTACGTAATATGACCAATGTTCCAGAAACTATTAAAGATGTTCTTTCCGAATTATTGAGATCTCTCGGAATTTCCTTTTCTGAAATTTCAGTCGTTGAAGATGGAAATATTGTTCACGCCAATATCGAATCAGAAGAGGCTCCATTGCTTATTGGATGGAGAGGAACCCATTTAGAAGCTTTGCAACAAATTTTAAAATCGATTATTTGGAAAAAAGGAATTCCAGAAGATTCCTTTATTATGATCGATGTGAATGAGTATAAAAAAGGGAACGAAGAAAAACTAGTTTCTATGGCGAAAGAAAAGGCAGAAATGGTGCTGAGTACGAAAATTTCGCAAATGATGCCACCCCTTTCTGCGGTAAACAGGAGACTTATTCATTTAGAAATTGCAAAATGTGGTTTTCCAGGTATTTGTACAGAAAGTATTGAAGCAGAAGAAGATGCATCCTTAAAAAGAATTAAGATTTTTTGGAAAGCGGAAGCATAAATATCTTTTTTAAATTGAACACTATTTTTTGTCTGTATTTCTCGAATTATTCCTATTTCTCCGATAATTTTTATGAATTTTTCTGAGTTGGTTTTTGGTCCATTTGTTATTTCTACCGGCGCACTTTTTTTATTTTTGGGTGTGATTGCTTCTACTTGGATGCTTACTCGAACAGTGCACGAAAAAAAACTTTCGATGCGCTTTTTGAATGATCATTTTTTAATATATGTTATTGTTGCGATTATTATGGGGCGTATGGGCGCGGTATTTCACATTTGGCCAACTACTTCAGAAAAAATAATATATTCTAATGGACAATGGGACTCCGTTCTCATTTTTCTTCGTGATACTTTGTCATTTTGGCAAGGAGGAGTTGATTTTTTGTGGGCAATTGTTGGGTTTTTTATAACTTTCCTTTTCCTTTGTATTTATCATAAAGAAAGTATTTTGAGTTGGTTGGATGCATTTTCATTACCTATTTTACTGTTATTTGTGTTTTTGGAGGTGGGTGGGTTTTTCTCTGGTTGGGGATATGGTTCTCCTGTTGATGAAACCTTTATTTTTGCTATTTCGTATGATTTAACAGACGTTCGTTATTCTGGATATATTCATCCTGTACAACTGTACGCTGCCACTATTTTTCTCTTACTCTTTTTAAGGGGACTGATGTTATGGTCAGAGAGAATAGAAAACGAATGGCCAAATGGGATTTTTGGTGAAATAATGCTCTTCGCGGTCCTCATATCTCAAGGAATTTTAGAATTTTTCAGAGGGGAGCCCGGGACTCTTGTTTTTAATGATTCTCTTCCTCTTCCTCAATTACTCTTTTTTTCTTCAGGATTTCTGATATTTTTATTTATGCTTTGGAAAGGACATTTCCATGTATTTGTAAGGCTTCGTAATTTTTCTTCATTATGAATAATTTTTCTCTTGAAAATTTTAATTTTATTACGCTTGCTATAGCAGGGTATTTTGTATTGTTGTGGATTGCTATTACCATTTGGGTTGCACGTGATGCTATTCATCGTTCTCATTCTTCGTTTTTTCATTTTTTTTCCCTTCTACTCAATGTTTTTCTTCCATTTTTAGGAGCAGTCTTATATCTTGTTTTTCGTCCTTCTCATTCTCTTTTAGAAAAATATTATGAAGAATTGGAAAGAAGAGCGTTTGGAGAAAGACCCTACGCATGTTTTTTTTGTGGTCATTTAAATGGAGTAGATGCAAAATTTTGCATAGAATGTGGAGAATCCTTGCATGATATATGTCGAGAATGTCAAAAAGAAACGCTTCGTGGGGCAAATTTTTGTGAACATTGTGGTGAAAAATTAGGAGGAAAATCATTCCAGAACCCATCATCTGAAAAGTTAAAAAGTAAAAAAATTAATCATGAAGACTAGAACATTGTTATTTTTCTTTCTGTGACGAATATTGTATGAATATATTTTTTGTTTCATTTTGGGTATTTTCATTCTTTTGGGGGATTTTTCTTCGTTCTTTTGCTGGAAAAAATTTTCAAAAGTATCTTCAGAACACTCTTAAGCGTATAAAAAAAACATTTTTTTGGCTTGGTATTGCCAGTGTTTTGTTTTTGTTACTTTTTGTAGAGGGCGCATTTAAAAACACTCTTTTCTTTTTTGCATTTGCTCATTTTTTCATTTTTGCAGGATTTTTTGGCTACAGTGTTTGGTATTTTATACAAGAAAAAACACGAATAGACGGTGCAGAGAGAAGAAGAAAAGAAAAAGACCAAAAGAAAAAAATATAGTTATTTCTCAGTATTCCACAGTTCTTCTTTTGCTTTTTGTGAAGCTTGTTGTGCATGTTCGGCAAATTTTTCAGGATTTTCATATTCTTCAAAGGCAAATAATATTCCCCGTGAAGAATTGATAATTGCGCCTTTTTTATCGTTATAAAACGCACCAGCAA
>CAIRYL010000170.1 GCA_903882825.1 uncultured Candidatus Peregrinibacteria bacterium
AACACTCAAGAAAATTCTTGCTAGTGTTTCTGCTCTCACAATCGCTCTTACGGCGGTTTCATCAAGCGCTTTTGCGTTTAGTGATGTAGGCGGACACTGGGTACAGGACGGAGGGTACCTTGACACCCTTACTCAAGAAGGTGTTATTGATAGCACTAAAGATACATTTCGGCCTGATCAAAATATTAATCGAGCAGAGCTCATTAAAATGGTTGTAAATTATGATAATGGAGGAATGGATCCAACTACGGATGACTATACTATTCCTACCACTCCTACTTTTTCTGATGTTCCTGCTAGTGCATGGTTTTACAATCATGTAGAGGCAGCAGCAGGAGATTTAGGAATTGTAGATGCCACAAAGGGAACATTTCGACCAAGTAGTGATATTACCAGAGCAGAAGCTTTGAAAATTATCACTTTGGGACTTATGGTTCCTTCAAATGCAGATCGTTTAGTTCCATTCTCTGATGTTTCACAAGGAGATTGGTACTACGAATATGTAACAACTGCTTATAACAATTGTATCATTAAGTCTGCTGATAATTTCCGACCTGCTGACAGTATTACCAGAGCAGAAGCAGCAAAGATTTTTGCTACTTCTTTAAATCCAAATACGGATTGCTTTAGTGATACCCCAGCAACTACAACTGAATCTGAAACAGCATCTCCATCAGAAACACCAGATGTTTCAACGGGAGATCTTGAAGTAAGTCTTTCAAAAGACACTCCTTTCGGAACTTCTCTTCCAGGATCTGCTCAAGGAGTAGAACTTGCAAAATTTGATTTTGCTGCAAAGGGAGATGATGTTGTTCTTCAGTCACTTGTTCTTCGAAGAGGAGGACTTGGTGCTGATGGATCTCTTGCAGAAGTAGTAGTATTTGATGAAACAGGACGGGTTTCAAAAGCAAAAACTATTAATTCTTCAAGTGATGAAGCAACTATTACCTTTTTAGGAGGAGGTGTAACTATAAAAGCTGGAACAGTAAAAACTCTTACTATTCGAGGATCTATTGGAGCAGCTGCTACCTATAGTGGTAATGAATTCGATATTGAACTTGTTTCTGCTTCTTCAGTAGTAGCAAACACTACTTCTGTAGGAGGAGCATTCCCAGTTCGAGGAAACTTAATGAAGGTAGGAGGAACAAATGCTGCTGTTTTGGAGATAAACCAAGATGGGAAAGTAACTGATCCAAAACTTGGACAAACAGGTGTAGATGTAACGAAATTTAAGTTTAAAAATACTGATTCTGAGTCTACTATTTCTTTAAAGGCTATTACTTTAAAAGAAGATGGTTCTATTGATGAAGAAACAGAATTAGCAAACTTTGACCTCTATCTTGATGGAGTAAAAGTAGCTTCTACTGCAAAGGCTTACAATAAATATGTAACCTTTAATTTAGCAACTGCATACGATATTAAGTCTTCTGGTACCGTAAAGGCAGTGGTAAAAGCTGATATTATTGGTGGAGCTGCAGATACGATGACTTTTAAACTTGATAATAAATTAGATGTTACTGCTGTTGATCAAAAGAAAGGATACGGAGCAGGAATTACTGATAATTATTCAGGAAGTTCTATTGCGAACCAAGTTACGGTTCAAGCAGGAGAAGTAACTCTTGTTTCTATGGATCCTACGAATACTGATATTCTTAAAAATAAGGATGATATTATGGCAGGAGGATTTAAATTAGTTTCAAAATCTGGAAAAGATCTTGAGGTTCAAAAAGTAACCGTAACGGTAACTGCTACTAAGCATACCGGAGCAACGCTTTCTGCATCTGGTGATACTATTGCAGAACTTATTGAAAACGTAGAGTTATTTGATGTTGGAAAGTCTACAGTATATGACCTTGGTGATGTATCAGGGGCAAGTACTGTTATTACGACTTCTCAAACAGCTACCTTTGCAGATACTTCTCTTACTATTCCAGTAGGAGCAGTAGACAAAGAATTTAAAGTTCGATTTGATACCAAGAATATTGCAGATGTGGCAAATGTAGACTTTACTTTTGCTATTACTGGGATTGGTGGTATTAGTGGATCTGGATTTACAGTTGTAGAAACAACGGATGATAAGGTGGTAACAGATATTACTCCTTCTACTATTACGTGGAAGAAATTAGCTGGAACTGCTTCTTCTGCTACGGTTTCTGTATTAACTCTTTCTTCTGCGAAGAATGCAGTTATTGGGACAAAAGAAGTAGAAGGGTTGAAATTTGAAGTAAAAGCAGGGGCTGCTTCTAAGTTGACTCTTGATGAAGTGAAGGTTTCAGGAACTGTTACTGATGCAGCTCCTACTACGTCAACTATTTTAGATAACACTCGAATTAATAAGGCATCTCTTTATCGAGTAGAAGGAACAACAAATGTACTTTTGGATACTCTTTCAGGGTCACAATTGGCAGCAGGAGTTGCAACTTTTGATGGATTTAAGAGCGAAATTGAAGCGAATAAAACAGTTACATATTTAGTAACGTTTGATGTAGCAGATGATGAGACGAAAACTGCAGATACTATTAAATTGAATCTTACATCTCTTTCATTAGATGATTTTGATTCTGATTCAGTGGATAATGTAACGATTGGAGGATTAACCGTAAATGCTCTTGCTATTACTACTGCTCCTTCTACACGAACAACTACTATTAAGGGTGTTGGAACGTTGGCGATAGCAACAGACAATACTGATCCATTAACCGACAAGGCAAAGTATGTTCTTGGAGGAACGGAATCAGATTTTGTAGCTTCTTACGAGTTAACAGCTACCAATGAAGGGATTTTGTTAAAAGATATTACACTTGCTGAAACTTCATCAGCAACTGAGCCACAGGTAAAATCAGCATTAGCGGAAGTGGTACTCTATAAAGAAGATGGGAAAACAGAAATTGCTCGAAAAGCAGTAACTGGAAAAAATATCGACTTTACAGATATTAACTATACGGTTCCAGAAGGTTCTCAAAACATTTATGTAGCAGTTGTTTCACAAAAACAAGGAAAAGACCAAGCGGGGTCTATTGTTTCTGGTTTGCAATTCGCACTAAAGGTAACCGACGCTGATGGAGCTTCGTCAAACAAAACTATTAAGGGTGATGATGGACTTACGGCTATTGCAGTAGCAAATGCTGTCACCGATAATGGTTCTTTGGCTGATGATTCTTCATATGCCTTCTCTGTTATTCCTACAAAGATTTCAAATGTTGAATTTGTAAATACGTTTGGAGGACAAACTGTTGCGACGAAATTGACAAATGGAGAAAATACAGTAGCAATCTTAAAAATTACGACTGCTTCTACTACCAATACGGATGCAACGGATGGAACATCTTTAAAGACTGTTCTTTCTGCATTAAACTTTAACGTATATTACGGAGGATTATTGGCAGCAGCGGCTCCAAGCGCAGTAACAGTAGAAAAGATCAACGGAACTGGTGATTATACTGCTTCTGCAGCTCTTGTTGGAAATGTTGCTACAGTAAATCTTTCAAGTTTTGATGCGGTAAATGCAGAGATTGATAACGGAACATCTGTGTACTATGCTGTTAAAGCAACAGTGGCACTCGATACTGTTTCAAACTCTCCACAAGGATATGTACAAGTAAAAGCAGAAGGACTTGATTCAGGAAATGTTGGATACAAATCTGACGATCTTGATGGGTTAGAACTTGCTGTTCTTGCTCGAGCTTCTCTTCTTATTAAGAACCTCACAAAGATTGAAGGAACAAAGGTTTCACAATAATTTTTTGATACCTCTCTCCGCTCACGAATGCGAAAGTATTCGTGAGCGGATTGTTTTTATTCTTTGAAAGGTTTCTCGTACATGAGTATAAACTTTTAAAAGCCTCTTATAGATTCTTCTGTAAGGGGCTTTTTTGCGTATATGGGTTTTTGACTTTTCTCTCTGTGTACCATACAATTGGAGTACTGTTTCCTTTTTTTATGCCTATTGCTCGCGCACTTATTTCCGTTTCTGACAAAACAGGGATTCTTCCTCTTGCACATTTTTTAGAACAAAGAGGGGTACATATTCTTTCTACTGGTGGAACGGCGAAATTGCTTCGTGAAAATAATATATCGGTACAAGATGTATCGGAATATACGGGATTTCCGGAAATGCTTGATGGACGCGTAAAAACACTTCATCCAAAAATTCATGGGGGGCTTTTATATCTTCGTGGGAATACAGAACACGAAAAAACCGTAGCCGAACATGGTATATTCCCCATTGATCTGGTGATTGTAAATTTGTATCCATTCGCAGAAGTCTTAAAAAAAGGGGGAAGTAAAGAAGAACTTATTGAAAATATTGATATTGGCGGGCCTTCTATGCTTCGTAGTGCGGCAAAAAATTTTAAAAGTGTAACGGTGGTAACCGATCCCGCGGATTACCCTCTTGTAATTCAAGAGCTTTCTGAAAATAATGGAGAAACGACTCTTAAAACGCGAGAAATGCTGATGGGGAAAGTTTTTGCACTCACTGCCTCGTATGATTCAATGATTGCCAGTACTTTTTCTTCCTTTTTTGGATTTGGTGGAACTGAGGTTTTTCCTCTTCGATATGGAGAAAATCCACACCAAAAAGCCTCATTTTATACGTTGGGGAATACCGATGAAATATCTCTTCCAAATGCTCATAAAATACAAGGAAAAGAGCTTTCTTATAATAATATTTTAGATGCCGATTCTGCATTACGTGCGATTCTGGAATTCCCAGAAGATCCGGCAGTGGTATTTGTAAAACATTTATCGCCTTGTGGTATAGCTCTTGGGAAAACCCTTGAAGAAGCCTACTCGGGGGCACTCTCTTCAGATCCACTTTCGGCGTTTGGCGGTGTGGTGGCGTGTAACAGAGAAGTTTCTGAAAATTTGGCAAAAAAAATGGGAGATATTTTTTTAGAAATTATTATTGCACCTTCTTTTTCTCCTGAAGCGCAAAAGGTTTTTGAAAAATTCCCAAATCTTCGACTTCTCACCCTTTCTCCATTTTTAATGGCGAATGGTCAAAAAGACGTGAGGTCAGTTTTTGGAGGAATGCTCGTGCAAGATTCTGATAATTCTACACTTTCTCTTGAAAACCTTGAAATAGTCACCAAGAGATCTCCTACGGATGAGGAAATGGAAAATCTTTTGTTTGCCTGGAAATCTGTAAAAAGTGTGAAATCAAACGCTATTGTTATTGCAAAAAATGGTGCCACCGTTGGTATTGGTGGAGGTCTTACTTCTCGTGTAGATGCGTGCTCACTCGCACTTCAAAAAGCGGGAGAAAAAGCAAAAGGTGCGGTAGTCGCGAGTGACGCATTTTTTCCATTTTCAGATGGACCAGGAGCTTTAGGAAAAGGAGGAATTACGGCGATTATTCAGCCAGGAGGATCGAAACGTGACCAAGAAGTTATTGAAATATGTGATGAAATGGGGATTGCAATGGTATTTACTGGAGTTCGTGCATTTCGGCATTAACACGATAGAGGGTTGATGAGTCTGAAAAAGAAAGTACTTTTGGATAGTTTTTTTCAAAATACTCCTTGTTTGCTCCAAAATCTGTTTCTGCCGAAGCGTCTAGAAGAACATAATCAATGTTCAAGGACGATATGTATTCTTTTGCTTTTTCTCCCCCAGAAAAAATTTCTCGCATTTCCTTTATTCTTTGAGTCGTGTTGGTGCCGTATGAATTCATCCATCCTCTGTATCCCATTACTATTTGGTTTGGAGTAAGCGGACCTACAAAATTTTTAAAATAATCACTGGTTAAAATAACTGCACGAGGGGGAATAGATGCTTTAAAAATTTCTGCTTTTTCTAATTCAAACACCGAAAAAACTTGAAGAGGATTTCCCTTGGAAAAAAATGGGAAAATGCTCATCCAAATCCCAGAAATAATAAAAGAAATACTCAACACAAGAGATACTGTTTTGATACTCCATTCGCTGAAAAAGGTGGTATTACTTGCCAATCTCCATGTCCATTTTAAAAGATTTCCTCCCATGAGTCCTATAAAAAAAAGAACCCATACCCATATTTTTGTATTATCCCACCAATTTGGCTGAAACTGGATAATATTTGAGAGAATAAACACTATAAATACTCCCATAAAAATTTTCCAATTTTGATTGTTTTGAAATAATTCTTCCTCTTTCTCTTGATGAGAAATGGTGGCATTTTGGTTCGTCCAGATTTTCAGGAATAGTGGTTTCCAAAGGATTAAAAATAAAAAAGGAATTATCCCCCAGTTTTGGAGCCAAAAATGTAAAGGGTTTTGTCCAGTGCTTTCCAATGGGAAAAAAGAAAAAAAAGATTCACTTTCCTTTTGCAGTATCAGCCATAAAAAAGGCATTGCACTGCATATTGCACCTATTCCAATCCAAAAAAAGTGAGAAAAGTTTTTAATATTCCAAACCGTAATAACTGAAAAAAATAAAAAAGCGAAGAAAAGTGAATGAGTATGAAGATAAGAAAGGGTTCCCAGTCCTACACCCAGCAGAAATAGTTGTGAAGACGAAATATTTTTAAAATCTTGTTGATACCACTGAGAGAAAATACCAAAAAGGAAAAACCCGACACCCATTCCCCACATAAGGGCTCGTTGTGGTAAAAATGATGTCCAAAGAAAAGCTTTCCAGTGATATCCAGAATCTACTAAAAAACTATCTATTCCATAATCTGTGTGTTGCATTATTTCTTCTCCAGAAAAATGGGAAAAAAGAGATATAATGTGAAATCCTGAACCAAAAAATAATATAAGGAGCGCAAAAAAAGGGATCCATTTTGATTTTGTGAGGACATATCCTAAGAAATAAGCCCCTCCAAGTAAAATAAAGGTTCCAAAAATCATTGGTATAATCATTGCAAAAACAATATTTTGTGATATTCCATAAAAAACACCAGAAATCCAATTTACAAAAAATGGATAATTGAGGTTTTCCCCTACATATATGGGGTTATGAGTGATGACATGCCAAAAGGGAAGATCTGAAAATGCCATCACCTGAGAAAGGTGCATCATCCAGTCGGCGTTCACCGTCCATGAATAACTGTATATTCCGCCGTCTTTCTCAGTAAAAAATGAGAATGAAATGGATATCAGTAAAAAGATTCCCCACGTGAAAAAAAGAAAAAAAACGGGGAATGAAAAATTTTTTTTTAAAAAATTATACATAAATATTTCTTTATTTTTAAAAATTTTGAGGGAAAAGTTGGAATATAAATCCTATAGAAAGGCAAAAAAAGAAGAGAGCGAAGAGAAAGAAAATAATTCTTCCTCTGTGGGTAGTTCGTAAAGAAGCAAGAATTCGTGCTCGTTCCTCTTCGAGTCGTATAATTTCTTCTTCGAGTTCTCTATGGTTTTTTTCTGCTTCTAGGAGTGGAACAGATTGTTTTGCCTCTGTTTCCAGTACTCCCAGTTGGTAGTGCATTTGTCGTAATAATGAATCTTTTTTTTCGAGTTGTTCTTTGAGTTCCTCATATAAAAATTGGTATCGTACATTTTCTATTCCTCCATTTTGTATTTCCATTTTTTCTGCTACTACGTGTGCTATTTCTGGAGTTCGTTCATTTTTCCATGTTTCCAACTCTGACTTTAATAAAAATACTTTTCCTCCTTTTCTTTTAATGGAGAAAGTGTTTTTTGAAATATGTCTATCGAGTGTTCTGGTCGATATTTCCAAAAATGCAGAAGCTTCATTTCTGTCTAAAAGAAGAGTTTCCATAAAAAATTTTGAAATCTTCGCATATTTTGCCAGAATAGTGGCGATAGTGTCCAATTTCTTTTTTTAATTTATGTCTTTTGCATTGGTCTGTTCAGGCGGAGGAGCATTAGGAGCCGCACATCTTGGAGTTTTACGAGCTATTGATTCCGATTATTCTTTTGACACCTTTGCGGGATCGTCTGCAGGAGCAATTGTAGTGGCATCGTATGTTTGCGGAAAATCGCCTAGCGAAATTTTAAAAATTCTTCAGTCTCAAAGTTTTTTTTCATTGGCATTTGATTTTACGAAAAATAGCTTTGGTATTTTACGGGGAAAGAAAGTTTTAAATCTTTTAGAAGAAATTTTTGATGGAAAATCTTTTGAAGACCTTCCTTCTGATAAAAAACTTTTTATTGGCGCTACCGATTTTTCAACGGGTGAAAAAGTCGTCCTTACTTCTGGAAGTATTGCGTATGCAGTTCGAGCTTCGCTTTCTGTTCCCTTTCTCTTTGAACCGGTATTTCATCAAGGGAAATGGTTGGTTGATGGGGGACTTTCTCAAAACTTCCCTATTGACATTATTTTAAAACATTTCCCTGAAAAAAAAATTATTGGGATTGACGTCGGGACTGCTATTCGAAAAAACCTGAATTTTTCAGAAACTTCTTTATTCCGAAAAGCGAGCTGTCTTCGTGATGTTGTAGAGCAAACTTTTCGTATATTTTCAAAAAGTCAGCAACCTGATCATTTTCCTTCAAATGTATATTGTATTCGCCCTGAACTCTCTTCTTTTACTTTTGCAAATACTTCCGCTATTTCTGATATTGAAGAATGCGGATATACGGCTGGAATAAATTTTTTAAAAAAAAGTATTGACGACAAATCATAAAACGCGGTAAGGTTTTTCGGCTCTCAATTCTTCACAGAATGTGGGCAGAGTTTGGGACCTCGAAATTTTGAGAGGTTTCTCTCTTGCGGTCTTTCACATAATCGGAAAAAGTAAATTTTCTTTCCTAGAAAACTTTTAGATTTTGAGATATAAAAATTCTTTTTTTAAAAAGAAGAATTTTTTAAAGAATGAGAGGAGGAAGTATTTTTTTAAAATACTTTCTGGACGACAGAAATGTTTGTCAAATTGAGTCAATTGAGCAAAAAAGAACAGAAAGCATATAATGGATGCCTTGATTCTGAAGTTCCGATGAAGGACGTGGGAGACTGCGATAAGCCTCGGTAAGCCGTCAAACAGGCACTGACCCGAGGATCTCCGAATGGGGAAACCCTTCCCGCTTGTCGGGAAACCCATACCTGAACACATAGGGTATGTGGAGGATACACAGTGAACTGAAACATCTCAGTAGCTGTGGAAGAGAAATCAAACGAGATTCCCTGAGTAGCGGCGAGCGAAATGGGATTAGCCCAAACCCTGTTTACAGGGGGTTGTAGGACCTTAATATCTGAATATTTTACGCAACGAAAGAGTGCTGGAAAGCACTGCCATAGAAGGTGATAGCCCTGTACGTGAAACGCAAAATATTTGGTAGAGTGTTCCTGAGTAGGGTCGGACACGAGTAATCCGGCCTGAAGCTGGGGGGCCCACCCTCCAAGGCTAAAGAGACTTCGGAAATCGATAGTGAACAAGTACCGTGAGGGAAAGGTGAAAAGAACCCCGGAAGGGGAGTGAAAAAGAGCCTGAAATTATATGCTGATAAAGAGTCGAAGTCTTGCGCAAGCGGGATGACGGCATACTTTTTGTAGAACGGCTGAGCGAGTTAGCTGTATGCGGCAAGGTTAAGCCAGTAATAGGCGGAGCCGAAGCGAAAGCGAGTCTGAATAGGGCGATAAGTCGCATGCACTAGACCCGAAACCGGGTGAGCTAGCCATGGGCAGGCTGAAGCGTATGTAAAAGTACGTGGAGGGCCGAACCCACGCACGTTGTAAGGTGCGGGGATGACCTGTGGTTAGGGGTGAAAAGCCAATCGAACCCGGAGATAGCTGGTTCTCTCCGAAATAGCTTTAGGGCTAGCCTCGAGCGTTAAATGATGGGGGTAGAGCTCTGTCAAGACTAGGGCCCTCCACAAAGGGTACCAAACCTTAACAAACTTCGAATACCATCATGAATTTCTCGGGAGTCAGACAGTGACAGCTAAGTGCCATTGTCAAAAGGGGAACAGCCCAGACCGCCATCTAAGGTCCCTAATATCGTTTTAGTGGAAAAGGAAGTGAGGATGTTTAAATAACCAGGAGGTTGGCTTAGAAGCAGCCATTCCTTTAAAGAGTGCGTAATAGCTCACTGGTCGAATGTTCTTGCGCCGAAAATATAACGGGGCTCAAAGCGATAACCGAAGATGCGGGTGCCGATTTATCGGCACGGTAGGAGAGCGTTGTGCTCTGCGACGAAGTTGAACTGTAAAGTTTGGTGGAGCGTGCACAAGTGAAAATGCTCAGATGAGTAAGTGAAATGTATGTGAAAACCATACACACCGTAAGACCAAGGTTTCCCACGCAACGGCAATCGGCGTGGGGTTAGTCGGTCCTAAGACGAGGTCGAAAGACGTAGCCGATGGACATCCGGTTAATATTCCGGAACCAGAAATGTTTCGCCCAACACAAAACTCTGTGAATACTTGTTTATCGCTAAAATATCCTTCGGGATTTTTTAGTAAAACAGGGGCTAGTGGAGTGGCGTGAGCAACGGAAGGACGCCCTTTGGTATCTTGAGCCCGTAAATGAATTCGGGTACAAGTGTCTAGGTATTGATGCGAGTAGGTAAATCCGCTCGCGGAGCTGAAGCACGATGTCGAATGTTCAGACGCAAGTCTGGATGAGTCGAGAGACCCAAGGGGACTAGAAAATCTCCTAGCGAGAAACATTACTGACCGTACCGCAAACCAACGCTGGTGGTCGAGTCGAGTAGACTCAGGTGATCGGGATAACATGTGTTAAGGAACTCGGCAAAATAACGTCCGTAACTTCGGGATAAGGACTGCTCAAGTTTGTAGTTTTTTAAATTACAAAGGAGAGCCGCAGTAAAAGAGCCCAGGCGACTGTTTACCAAAAACACAGGTCTCTGCAAACTCCAAAAGAGGAGGTATAGGGGCTGACCCCTGCCCAGTGCCAGAAGGTCACGAGGAGTGGTTCACGCCGCGAATCTAAGCCCTGGTGAACGGCGGCCGTAACTATAACGGTCCTAAGGTAGCGAAATTCCTTGTCGGGTAATTTCCGACCCGCACGAATGGGGTAACGGTCTGGGCACTGTCTCGACACATGGCCCGCTGAAATTGCAATACCGGTAAAAATGCCGGTTAACCACGGTTAGACGGAAAGACCCTATGCAGCTTTACTATAGCTTGACATTGAGTTGGGGTGTATCACGTGTAGGATAGGTGGGAGGCTTTGAAGCTTCGACGCTAGTTGAAGTGGAGCCATCCTTGAAATACCACCCTTGATACATCTTAACTCTCACCGAGTCCGTTATCCGGATTTTGGGACAGTGTTTGGTGGGTAGTTTAACTGGGGCGGTTGCCTCCTAAAGAGTAACGGAGGCGCGCAATGGTTGGCTTAGCGCGGATGGAAATCGCGCTGAAAGTGTATGCGCACAAGCCAGCCTGAC
>CAIRYL010000171.1 GCA_903882825.1 uncultured Candidatus Peregrinibacteria bacterium
GAGAACTTGAAAACCTTCAAAAATGGGGCCTTTTTACATCCAGAACAAAAGATGGGAAGAAATATTTTTGTCTCGATCAAAGTTTTTTGTTATATCCAGAACTTCGACGTATTTTTGAAAAATCAAATTCTCCTGCTATCCATATTGCCAACTATCTTAAAAAAATAGGAAAAATTGAAGTTCTCATTGTTTCTGGAACTTTTGTAGGTGCTCCAAACTCCCCAGTAGACCTTTTTATCGTGGGAAATGTTGACAAAGAGAAACTCAGTGAGTACATTGCACAGGAACTCAAAAGTGATGAGGAAATTCGTTTTGCGCTTATTTCCAAATCTGACTTTCTTTATCGCCTCAAATGCAAAGATAAAGTGCTTACGCAACTCCTTGCCCAAGAGCAAAACGTGGTCCCTATAAATAAAATGACCAACGTATTCCCTGATACTCTTACTTCTTCTGTATGACCGTTACTATTGAACAAATTCGACACGAAGGGATCCGACCTTCTCTTCCAAAATTTACCGCAGGGCAAACCGTGCGAGTGCACTATCGTGTAAAAGAAGGAGAAAAAGAGCGAGTCCAAATATTTGAAGGATTAATTATTGCTGTAAATGGCGGAACAAGTCTTGCTTCTACCATTACTATTCGTAAAATGAGCGGAAATGTAGGAGTAGAACAAGGATTTTTAGTAAATTCACCTGCTATTGTAAAAATTGAATTGGTGAAAGAGGGAAAAGTAAGACAATCAAAAATTTATTATATGAGAGAACGTCAGGGAAAATCTGCACGATTAAAGGAACAATTTTATGGAGATGAAGATAGAAACTCTATGGAAAACATTGAGAAAGAAGAAGAAAATTTAAAAAAATTAGAAGAAAGTGAAACAGAGGATCAGGCAGAGAAAAAACAAGATGAATAAAATATTTTTATTTCTTTTCTCTTTTTAGAAACAAAAGAAGAAAAAAAGATTTTTTCTAGTGTGCATGTTTACGGGAATTATTGAAACCACCACCGAGATAACACAAAGAACAAATACCTCTCTTACCGTTTTAAAGCCATATTTTTTTGATGATATCCATAAAGGGATGTCCATTGCTGTAAATGGTGCATGTTTATCTGTAATCGATTGGGATGAGAAAGAAATGAAATTCGACGTACTCTCTGAAACATTTCGAAAAACAAACCTCCAAGAAGTATTTTTCGTAAATTTAGAAAGAGCAATGCCTGCAAATGGAAGATTTGAAGGACATATCGTTTTAGGGCACGTAGATAAAACGATACTTTTTCTTGAAAAAAAAGAGGAAAACTCTGGAACGGAATATGTTTTTCAAAAAGAATCTCAAGAATTTTTAAATGAAAAAAATGAACAATATATTCTGAAGAAAGGAAGTATTAGCATAAATGGAGTTTCTTTAACTATTGGGAATATTACCAACACTACTTTTTCTGTTTTCCTTATTCCCACTACTCTGAACCAAACAACATTTGGAAGTCTCAAAGAAGGAGAAAAAGTAAATATTGAATACGATTACTTGACTAAAATTATTATTGCATCAAGCCAAAATACTATGCGCAGTATTTTCTGAAAAAAATAACATAGAAATCAATAAAACCCATTAATACCCTCCTTTTTGAGAAGATGGAGATGATTGAGGATTAGAAATCGACCCTTCTGTAGTACTTCCTGTTGTTTTTGGTGGGATACTTTCTCCCGGACGTAATACTACCCCATTTAAAGAAGCATCAGTGGGATCACTCTTTTTTATACCCATCTCTGGCAATGGAGAAGGAGTAACCACAACTATTCCAGGAGTATTGTCGAGAGGAAGGGGCGATGGAATTTGTTGATTTCCTGCAGAACCAGTATCAATAAATATAGGATTTTCATCAGTTCCGAGTACTGCATTCGACGGAATCGTTCCTGTAAATTCTGGTGGAGTATTGGTTTTAGGACCGTTCGAATAATCATCTTCATCTCTTCCACAACCTGATAAAAGTACTATCGAAAACAAAAACACAAAAACATAACTCTTCATAAAAAAAATAAAAAAACTCTGTAAGGGTACTAAAAAACAGTGGAAATGTCAATTTTCTTAATATTCCATTGCCATCTCTTCTGAGTTATTATGAAAGAGTCTTTTGAGAATGATAGACATTTAAAAGACTATTTCTTTTTTATTTCCTATGAA
>CAIRYL010000172.1 GCA_903882825.1 uncultured Candidatus Peregrinibacteria bacterium
ACAAGAGAAAGAAAAGATGCTCTTTTGATGTGATATATTACAAAAAATACCCCAAAAAAAGAGCAAGATGGTGCATTTTGTAACGAATATATACCGGAAGAAAATAAAAATTGGTGGAGATGGGGGGAGTCGAACCCCCGTCCAGAAAAGGGTAAAAAGGCCATCTTCCCATTACAGTTTTTTCTAAAATATTTTAGGAAATAGAGAAAAAACAAAAAACTTCCTAAAAATTCTTTTCGCAAGATACAAACTCCTTTCTTGGAAAAAAACAAACGAAAAAGGGTTTGGTACGAATTAATTACAATTTACAAGTCTCTCATACAAAAACTTATAAACCGACTTTCGGAGCAAAGCTACGACGAAAGATTATGCGTAAACGGCTGGAGAAAAGTCTGTTTGAGCTGTTCGAACGAATCGAGCAACAGAATCAGAAGCTGTTTTTACAGCAGTTTTCACAAATGCAAAAGGTGTTGCATATATGGTTTCTACATTCTTATTAACGGGGTGAACCTAGAGAATCCCCGAATGGCAGGCGATTTTAGCCGTCTTCCCTGTCGAAGCCGGATCATCCCCCTACTATATTTTCTTCCGGTGGTATAAAAGAACATTGCACTTTTATGGTGAGTTATTATAATACTCGACGAGGTATTTGAAGTGCAAGGGGTTTTCTTTTTTTGTTCTGCGTATGACGTTTTGTACGTTTTTATGTTTACCGGTAGTAAAAAGAAAAATGATTTCCGTTTTTTTAGGATTTGTATTTGGAGTGATTTGTGCTCTGCTGGCGTCTTTTTCTTCCACAATTCCTGTAGATTTTTGGGGTTCTGCGTTGATGTGGAATATTATTTTTAACCGTGTGTTACTGGGAGTAGTGGTATTTTTAGCAGGAGTGTTTACCGTTACACCTTGTGGAATTCGATTGTATCCAGCATTACGGGGCGCTATTGCGGGAGTATTTGTTTCTGTAGATATGGCAATTGGAACCATGATACAAAATGCTGATATTACAATTTTTTGGGGAATTTTAGGGGCAGGAGCAGTAATAGGAATAATAATTGATACATTCGCAACAAAATACGCAGGAGAGGGGGAAATATTATTTAAAAATTTAAATTTAGAAAATCAGTCATGCACGCGGGTATAGTATAGTGGCTATTATACGGCCTTGCCAAGGCCGAGAGACGGGTTCGATTCCCGTTACCCGCTCCAGAAAATAAAAAAATGAAGGGTTTAGAGAAATATATTTGTGGGGATGTATTGAAAAAGTACAAAGAGCCCTTGAATTTGCGGAAATAAAAGCCATTGAAGATGCCCGAGAAGGAAAATTTTTTAGATTACGGAGAGGGGGGGTGGCGAGGGGAGTTTAAAAAATATTCATTCCAATCTAAGTTGGTGCCCCTGTAATTTATTAAAAGCATTTATCCCCTCCATTCCCAAACGATATGTATTCGCGAGTAGGATTGGAGAGCTATCAAAAAGAGGGTCGTACTCGTAAGAGTATATTCGTATTTTTTCAGCTAAAATTCGCAGTTTTTGTCTCGCATTAGGTGTGATTATTACTTTTTTATCTTCTATCTCGTTCAGTGCCTTTTCAGAGATCTGTACAATAACTCTTCCCATAATTTTTCTTTCTTTATCAGCAAGAAAAGAACAAATAATTTCAGCAAATATTTTTTCCGATACCTCCATCGTAATGGAGTCATCTTGAATAATCTTTAACAGAAAAGATGCAACTATTCCAAAAGATGTTTTTATTGGCACCCCATATTCTTCAGAAAGTATGAGTCTCAAGTTCAATTTTCGAAGTTTTTCTGGTATGACTGTAGAAATATTCCCATCACCAAAAATAGCTCGCCATAAATCATCTGTTCCGACTGGAAGCAAGTGAAATCTATATGACGATAAATATCCAAAATAATCCAAATACTCATCGTATGTAATAAGACCTTTTTCCCAAAGCACTTGCATAAACATAAGCGATGAACAGCTTTCGGGACATTTCTTTTTAGTATCTAGTGCATTTGCTTGAAGATATAAAGGATCCTCTGTAAGAACGATAGCATCTTCACCATTTCTCTGTGCCAAAATACAGGCATCTGAAAGCTCAGGTGGCACATCTTTTTCTGTAAAAGCAGAGCATTTACTTCCTTTTGATAAGCCTTGAACATATTTTTTTTCTTCAAGAATCAGAATGCTTTCCTTGATATTTTTTTGAATTCTCTCTGCTGTTTTCTTTGTAATCTCGCTGTAGTGGAGCTTCCCACCTCTCAAACCAAGAGTTCCAGAGCTTGCAGGTTTCCCCTCAAATTTTTCTCGAATACGAAGAAGCATTGAAATAACCGACTGAGGAACAACAAGGTTTCGGAAGTGTTGTTCAATTTTTCCCAGAACTCCGTATTCAGAAAGAAAGAGTGCTGAGGTTCCATCAAGATAAACTTTTTCTCCTTCTAATATGCTTTCTGCAACTGCTTTTTGAGATTCAAAATCTAGAATGCTTCCGTTGGAAAAACGAATAAAAGTATGATTCTCCTCAGAGATTTGAGCGAGAGCATTTTCAAAGCTTCCTTCATTAACAGCAAGAAAAGCCAAAGGAATAGGCTGTTCAGAGTACATTTTAAGGAGTGGTTTTTTCTGAAGTTCAATATCCTTCATAAATTCTTTCAAATTATTAAAATCCACAGGTTTTCCTTCAGGTTCTACTATTTCAACCACCCCTTTATTCCCCATTTTTGCAAACTCAAAAAAGCATTCCATTGCACGAATATGGATATATTGTTCTATTGGGAGAATATTTTGGATGGTTCTATCGGGTGAACTGGAAGAGTATTTGTCTGTATCAAAAACAATTTTTTCACCAATCTTCTTATCAAGGAATATTGTCTTATCAGAATTTTTTACTTTTTCTGCATCCAGAGGATATTCTGCCCCAATGTATCTCCACACAGCCTCATCCTTGAGCTTAAAAAAGCAATTTTCTTGAATGCTTGGTAGTGGGCATATTTTTGCACTCAATAGAGATTCAAGCTGAATAATTTTCTTGTACAACGCTACATATTGCTCTGGTGTTGGAAGTATAGGACTTTCACATAAAGCTCTTAGAATTACTTCTTGAGCCTTCTTGCCATCTCCATTTCTAATATATGTTTCTGCCTCGATAAATACAAGGAATTCAATATTTTTTTCTATATCGGGATATTTTTCAAGTTTAGCAATAGCCTCTTTATATTCACCTCTCGTCAAGTGAGCCTGCACCATTTGTCCAAGTACAGGTGTTGCATTGTTCCCAATCGACTCTTGGTGATTCCTGAGAATTTCCTCCCCAAGAATAGGAATGTTTTTAAAGTCTTCAAGTTCAAACTTACATTGGAAGAGTTGTAGCGATATTTTTAATCGCAATGGATCAGGAGGAAAAAATTCAAGCCATTTTTCTAGGCAAATAGCACTTTTATCCCACATCTCCTTATGGTGATAAACCTGAGAAAAAGCATCACAATCAAAAGGAGTAATATTCTCCAGTCCAATTTCTTCTGCAAATTCAAATGCCTTTTCAAAGTCCTTTTGTCCAAAAAAGTGTCGAAAGAGAAGTCTTTTTTTATCAACAGGATCATCATCATCTATTCCCATAATCATTTGTTCACGGAGATTTGGATATTTATTGAGAAAACCAAGAAAATGAACTATTGCTCGAAAATCATTATTCAAAAACTTGAGTATTATAGTTGAATCTTGTTTTTCAACGGCTTCAAGTATCTTTATGAGTTCTGAATTACCACATTGAGTAAAAAACTCTTCTCCTGCTTGTTTTCGAGTGTCATTCAATAAACAGTGAGGAAGAATAGATTTTTGTAATTCAAGAGGCGTATCATTTTGACTTTTGAGGTAATCAAGAAAACTGAGAAAAATACTTTCTTCAATATCTCCCATAGCTAGGAGAGAGGTTGATATATCCGTAACAAATATTCCCAAACAGCATTCTGGAATTTTTGAAAAAATCTCATTCGATACCTTCACAAACTCTTCCACATTATTGCCTTGTAAAACTTGAGAATAGAAAAAATTTGCCTTCCTCCCTAAAATCTCGATTTCATTACGAGTAGTGAGAATTCCTCCTTGTGCTTCAATTTTTTCCTTACAACTATCAATCTCCTCCCAGAAAGCAAGTCTCTCTTGATTCCATTTTTCATTGATAGTCCTATTTTTCAGTAACTTCTGATCAAGGATGAAGAGTTTTCCTAAGTAGTTTGCAACCTTCAAGGGGTTTTCGTGAATAGATTTCTCTATAAATTCTTCAGCCTTTTTATAATCATTTTGCCGGGTAAATAATAGAGCATAGAGTCGGTACATATCAGATTTTTGCCTTTCATCCTCTGGAAATGATGATTCGTCAATCGCAGTGATATAGGAGACAATATCCTCATCACAACGAAATGCCCTCAATAACTTTTGCATAAGGATGAGAGGATGATTCTTGTCAATTTTTTCAGCTTGAGAAAGGTACTCGATATTTTTCTCATACTCAGCTTTATTCAAGTAAATTTCTGCAAGTCGAAGGAGGGAGCGGATATCGTCAGGGAAGCGTTTTGAGAGGCTCTCATAATTTTTTTGAGCTTCAGAGATGTTCTCTATTAGGGCTAATGTTTTGGCATCCAACAGCTCGTATTCAAGTGTAAGCAAGGGGATATTTAATTTTTTTATGGAAGCTGTTACAGACTTGAGTGATTTCATAACAGATTTACATTGGTTTTTATCAAGTTCGATATCTAAAGAAATAAGAAAAAGTAACATTGCATCCATTTCCTTGTTAGGATTTATACCCTCTGCCCACTGCTCAATTTCTTTCTTCCATTGAAAGAGTAATTTGGCAGAATATTTGCTTTCATCACTATCTATCATTTTATGATGTTTTCTACACATCGCAATAAGGTTATCAGGATGATTTCGTTGTTCTGGGGATAGATCAAGATTGAATCTCGCACCCTTATTCAAACTATGGATATGTGCAATTTCACCAATAAGTACGCCGTCTTTTGTAAGATGTTCTCCACATCCTTTGTACGAGCATTTTCTTGCACATTGAATGTAAACTTGCATATTTGTTTTTTCCGTTGGTCTTGACAGTTTTTTTGTCATAATGGAAGTCTCAATATCTTGGTCTCATTCTATCATTTGAGACACTAAAAGTCGTTATAAAAATCTATTTAATGAATGAATAATTTATTCTCTTTCAGGTGAATAAAAATGAATATTCATTCTCTAAACCCCTTCTCCAAACTATACTAATAACCTCACGCATAAGGTTTTTTGTATACGAAACATAACCACTTTACAAAAAAATATACAGAAGTTATTATGATTTATGTTTTTTGTATAACTTATAGTAATTTTATTATAAATTCTTATGGATCCTCGAAAAAATCCTTATGCTCCCGGCGCTGGTAACCCGCCTCCTGCACTGGTGGGAAGGGATGAAATTATTGAGGAAATTTCTATTCAGCTCGATAGGTGTAAAAATGGACTTTCGTATAGAAGTTTTTTGCTCGTGGGGCTTCGAGGTGTTGGGAAAACAGTGTTACTCAACCATCTGGCGAATATTGCGGAAAGCCAAGGTTTTTCTGCTGTATGTATAGAAACACCCGAAAAAAGGTCTCTTCCTGCACTTTTGGCTCCTTCTCTCCGCTCTGCACTGCTGAAGTTTGATCATCGATCGGCTATGAGTGAAATATTAAAAAAAGCACGAAAAGTATTGGGAAGTTTTATTGGAAGTATGAAACTGAAATATAATGATTTGGAAGTGAGTTTAGATTTTGATAAAGAAGTAGGTATCGCTGATTCTGGAGATCTGGAAAATGATTTGGTAGATCTTTTTCTTCAAATAGGGCTTGTGGCAAAAGAAAAAAAAACTGCGCTCGTTCTTTTTATTGATGAAATTCAGTATATCAAACAGGATGAATTTTCGGCTCTTATTATGGCGCTCCATAAATGTACTCAAAAAAAACTTCCAATTACAATGGTTGGAGCAGGACTTCCTCAATTAGTGGGGCAAGCGGGAAAAGCAAAATCGTATGCCGAACGATTATTTCATTATCCAGCAATAGGAGGGTTTGATGATATTTCTTCCAAAAAAGCTATTACGGATCCTGCTCTAAAAGAGGGTGTTTTGTATACTCCCGAAGCCCTGGATGAGATTTTACGGCAAACTCAGGGGTATCCGTATTTTTTACAAGAATGGGGAAAACATTGTTGGGACTCAGCCAAAGAATCTCCAATTGAAAAAAAAGATGTATTGTATGCGACTCAAATTGCTATTGCAGAATTAGATGCGAGTTTTTTTCGTGTGCGATTTGATCGCCTCACTCCCAGTGAAAAAAAATACCTTCGTGCAATGGCAGAACTCGAAACAGAGCCATATCGCTCGGGAGATATTGCACAAATACTGCAAAAAGATGTAAGTGCCGTTGCCCATATTAGTGCCACTCTCATTATAAAAGGGATGATTTATAGTTCTGATCATGGAGATAATCGTTTCACAGTCCCTCTTTTTCAGGGATATATAAAAAGAGTTATGCCAGTACTGGAAGCATAAAATTTTGATATTGCATTTATGAATGACTACACCTTTTTTGGTATTCTTGTGTGTAACAATTTTTTTAAATATGATACTTTTTGAAGGATTTTTTCTTAAATATGTCTCAGAATATGGAAACAAAAAAAATTCGGGTAGCCGTGGTACTGGGTGGAAATTCTTCCGAACGGGAAGTTTCAAAAAATTCTGGTATTGCCATTATTAATGCCCTTCGTACCAATAAAAAATTCGTAATTCGCCGATTTGATCCGGCAGAAAATTTTGAAGAATTTGTAAAATCCCTTCAAAATAAAGAACTAGATGTGGTGTATATTGCATTACACGGGACACATGCAGAAGATGGAGAAATTCAGGGACTTTTAGAGGCATTTGGGATTCCGTATACGGGATCTTCTCTGCATGCGAGCGCGATTGCTTTTGATAAAATTTCTACCAAACGTATTTTACGTGCAGAAAATATTCCTGTTGCAGATGATATCTGTATTGAAAAAAATGGAGAGGATTTTTTTTGTTCTCTTCATACCGATAAAAAATATGAATTTTTGCAAACGACTTATCTCGAAGAAGTTCTGCAAAAAGCGGAATATTGGCTCCAAAATCTTTCTTTTCCGGTATTTATAAAAGCGGCTCGTGAAGGATCAAGTATGGGAATGGTAACGGTGAAAACATCGGATAATTTTCTTCAAGAATTATCGGGTATGGTCTCAAAATATTCTCGCATACTTATTGAATCTGGGTTATGTGGAGTAGAATGTACTGCCAGTGTTTTACAAGGGAAAGCATTGCCGATTGTGGAAATTTCTTCCAATGGACATTCTTTTTACACGTATGAATCCAAATATGCACCTGGAGGATCTACTCATTTTATTCCCGCTCGTATTTCCCCAATGGGACAAAAAATTCTTCAAGAAAGAGCGGTACGTATTGGAATTTTACTGGAATGCTTTGGCGCATACCGAGTAGATGCTTTTGTGGATGGAGAATCGGTACGGATTTTAGAAGTAAATACACTTCCCGGGATGACCGGAACGTCTTTATTACCAGATTCCGCAAAATCAGTAGGAATATCGTTTGCAGATCTTTGTGAACGAATACTTTTAGAAGCACTTCAAAAATAGGGAATTTCAAATTTATGAAGCCTTAAAATATCCACTAATTCCTCTTCTTGTGCCGTATACAATTTCGGAACCTTTACATTTTTCGCATTCGAAAGCCAATTTTTGTTGTCCTTTTTTTTGAACATTTACAATTGCTTCGCAATCTCTACAGTAAAAAACAATCGTGTCATTTTCACCGCCAATACCTTCTTCATCTTCACTTCTTCCAAAGTTTTTTTTCTCTAAATCTAAAAGCGCATCATAGTCTATTTCTCCTTCTATTGTTTCGTTTTCGGCTTCTCGTAAAAAATCGTAATACTGTTCGCTTACTTTTTCAGGAGGCGGTGTAGGAGAAGAATTTGAGGTATTCATGGTCGTTCATCAAAAGAAAGTTGAGAAGATTCTTCAGGATTTAAGTGTACAGAACTCGTGTCTATTTCATTGTTTTCTGCAAATATTTTTTTATCTACACCTTTTGGCAGATAATCACGAGAAAAAATGGCACCCGCAAGTCCAATACCAAGGGCTACAAATGTAAGTCCTAATCCAATATTTACTTCACTAAATGGGATTTGATTTGCAAATTCATGAAAAACAAAAGTCGCAATAATAATAGTATATACACCATGCCCAAAGAGAAACACCAGTATTTGTCCATGAGAAAGAGATCCAATAAACCCTTTTTTTGAAAAAATTTCTCGAAGGACGATTAAAAGGCTCATGAGCGCAATTACGAGGGTAATAATCCCAAAAATAGTAAGGTATTCAAACGCATTTGAATGAGAAACTCCTTCGCCTCTAATACTTGCTGAAAACCAAGGAAAAAAGAGAAAAACGAGGGTAAAAGACGCTCCAAAAAATACTAATCGTCGACCGAAAGGAAGATGAAGAATATTTTTCCAAAAATCGATGGCAAAATTTTCAGTTCGTTTCATAGGAACAAAGAAGTGTCAGAGGGGATTATTTCATGAGGAAGAGAAAAGTGCAAGGTTCGACGAAAAGGGGAGGATAGAATATAATGCGGGAGCCTTTTATAAACGGCTTATGAAGTACGTTATTCCTATTCTTTTGATTTTCACTGTTATGGTGGCGAGTACTTACGTTTTTATAAAAAGCGGAGGGTGGAATTCGGAAAAATCTCCAAGTGCAAAATATGAGGAGGTAATTGTGTTTTTGGAAAATAAAAACCTTCAATATCCTGATTTTTCTCTTCGTTATACAGGAACAACCAGCCTACCGCTTCCAAACAATTCCTCTGTGAGCATGGTAAAATATAATTTTGAAATAACCGCACCAAACGGGAGCAATCAAACAATATTTTGGTCATCTGGAACAGGAGATATTGGTCCGCAATATTTTTTAGTAGGCGAAAAAAACTACCAAATAGAGTTGCAATATTGGGAAAAAGAAAAGAAAAATCTTGCTCAAAATGAGATGGTGATATCGGTATTACAAGAAAATCCTGCAAATCCATTATCGACTAACAATATCAAATTTGATATATGGCAATCTCTTTCTGTAACCGTAGAAAATAATTATATTCTTGCTCATCTTACATTTCGCAATACATCTAAAGATGCTGTGTATATTTTAAATAATATAGCCGAAGATAAAAACTTGCAGAGCGAGGCATTCATAATAGAAATAAACGGAAAAAGAATCGATTATGTGGGACCAATAAAAAAAAGAAAGCCATTCGGAATCGCAGATTATAGAAAGCTTGATCCAGGGCAAGAATGGGAAAATACCATTGATATCACGAAATCGTACGCATTTGTTCCTGAGAAAAATGAATACACCATCATTCGAAATGGGTACGCATATTACTCAAAAAATCCTGACACTGATATTCCAATATTGGTGAATACCGTTGAGACAAAATTTATTTTTGAAAGATATAATTGGGAAGAAACAGTAAGCAATCTCCTCGATATTCTTATGGTAATCAATGTTGAAGAACAAGCTGATAGTGCTACTATTACTTTTCACGATGGTCGGAAAGGGAAACTAAAAAAAACTCAAGAAAATTATGAATATTATCTTCGATTGGCAAACGCCTCTCTTCAGGGTAAACAGTATGTGTGGGTTGGGTTTTATAATGACTCCATTACTCAAATGGGCAAGTCGGAAAATAATATTCCTCTGGCAATGATGAAGAGTGCTGATAATGATTTTCCTACTTCAATGTTCGAAGACAAAGAGCATCCTGAGAGAATGAAAGTCCTTTTTGAAAGTCATAATGCTATATTTTTCCTCTTTAAAAATAATCCCCGTTTTCAAGAACTAAGCGAAATTTTAAAAGAGTCTATTCAAAAAAAGTCAAAAGTCTGGTTTATAACAGGACAATGGCTGGAAATAATGGATGTTCAGAGAGTGTTGGAAACACAAGGCACAGCTTCTTCTCTCGACGACATAAGTTCAAAATTTAATACTCTTGCCGACCAATGGGAAAAACATTGTCAAAATGTGGCGCTCAGTTCCAATATTAAGGATTATCTCAATTTCCCTGCTTATAACCAATTGGTAGCATTAGGATTCCCTGCTATTCCATATATTATGGAGCGGTACAAGAATGATAATCTTCTGCCTTGGGAATTTGTTTTGGATGATATAACAGGATTGCATAAAATTCAGGATCGGGAGAATTTCAATCCTCAATTACTAAAAAAAGAATGGTTTGATTGGTTGATAGAATATTCCTCTAAAAATAACGATACATATCCAGTCTGCTTAAAAGAAAAAATTCAAGAATTATCGAAAGATCCTTGTACAACGGATATGAGAGGTTCTTCTGGAGGCGCAAATATTAAAGAATACTGGTGGAAAGGAAAAACAGTATATGCGTTAGCAGGAGGAAGTTGTGGTGCCGTACTGGTAACGGAGATGGTAGATGTAGATTGTAAAAATTTAGGATTTTTAAGCGACAAAATAGAAGATGATAGAAATTTTAAAACAGCAACTTTTGTAGAAAATGTTTGGATCAATAATCTGTAACCAAAAACCTATGAACGCTAAACCTCTTTTTTTCTGGGCAATAGGATTGGTATTTACAGGCTGTATTGTAGGTCTTGTTTTTTTTATGAAAACCAATGGACTCCTTCCTATTAGTTTGTCTCCTCAAAGACCTCCTGTGAATTACTCATATCCAGAATGTTTAGAAAAACTCATAAAAAAACAAGAATCATTTTGGAAAATTTTAGATTCGAGTTCTTACCAAATAATCAGTATAGAAGAGTATATTTTTCAAGGAAATGTGGTCTATGTCCTCCAGATTACTGGAGATTTTTCACCAGTACGAGGCAGTAATTGTAAAGAGTTAGGCACTCTTGGTGGGTATATTGGAAATTACCAAATAAATGGAGGTGATTTTAAAGAAGCGAAATTCGTCAAAACAGTTTGGGCACAGAGCCTTTAACCAAAAACTTATGAACTCTAAAATTCTTATTATGACAACAGGAATCGTTTTTACTAGCATTGCCATATTTTTTGTTTTTTTTATGAAGCCCAATGTACTCCCGCCGGTTGCCTTTCCTCCTCAAAATTCTCTCATGCCTTCTCTGGACGCAAATATCCAACCATCCATAACAAAAGACCAAGCGCATAAAATAGCAGAAACGGCGATTGCCACCATTTCAAGAGAACACCACTTTGTTATTCTTGAGGATAAAACGCTTGAAAAGCGATTTGGCTGGGTGTTTTTTTACACGACTGCGGAATATGTAAAAACAGGAAATATAAAAGATGTCATTCCAGGGAATGGTCCGTTAGTGGTGAAAAAAACGGGATCTTCTGAGTTTCTTTCTTCCTCTTTCCCACCTGAAAAAGCCATTGAAATGTATGAAAAACACTGGATGCCAGCGTGTCTTGAAAAAATAACTCGAACAGAAAAGAGCTCAATTATCTGGTACCCGAATATCAATGAATTTCTTTTTCAAGGAAAAACCGTATATGTTCTGACTTATATGTGGGACGAACGGAATAATAAAGGTTCACTTGTCTTGGATGAAAATTGTAACAGATTAGGTACTTATCTTATTGGAGATACGGGAAGCTATCAAATAAACGGAGGAGATTTTAGAAAAGCGATACTTACCAGAAAAGTACAGGAAATATGGGAAGCATACCCAGAATGTCTGAAAGAGCGCATTAAAAAAGAAGAGGAGCTTTGGAGCAAGAATGATTCTCATTTTATTGAACAAGTGGAAAGTATTGATCAATTTCTTTTTCAAGGAAAAACGGTATATGTTCTGAATAGCGTAGCGGATGATGCGTTTCTGCCGGTGCTGGACACCAACTGCGAGAAACTCGGTGATCTGGGGGGATTTATTGGGAATCATCAAATAAGCGGAGTTGATTTTAAAGAAGCAATTTTTGTGCGAAAAGTTTGGGACTATCAAATCGGAAATAATGAAAATATTCCTTTTATCAAAAAAGCAATTGAAGTTTTTCAACAAAAAAATCCAAATGTTGATTCTGCCCAATATAAAATTGAGGTTATTAAAAAAGGAGAATCTGTCACGGTCGATTTTCTTCCTAAAGATCGCCCGGCTGGTAGCCTTGGTGGTCCAGGATTTGAAGTAGAAATGAACGAGAAAGACCTCACAGTTCTACGATCGAATTTTATACGGTAATTTTATGAATATTCTTGCCCTTGAAACATCTTGTGATGAAATTTCTGCATCAATAGTAGATGAAGAATTTTGTGTCTATTCTCATATTATTTTCTCGAGCGTTGATCTGGCGAAAAAAACAGGAGGAGTGGTGCCAGAAGTAGCTGCCCGAGACGCGGAAAAAAAAATGGTATCAGTCATAGAAAAAGCGATGGAAGGATTTTCTTGGGATGACATTTCTGCGATTGCGGTTACCAATGGTCCGGGGCTTATTGGCTCGCTTTTAGTAGGAATAGAAGCGGAAAAAACGATCGCGGTGTTGCATCAAAAACCGCTTATTCCCGTTCACCATATTTTTGGGCATGTGTGCGCGAATCTTCTTTCCTCTCATCCCGAAAAACCAAAACAAAAACCGAAATTTCCGAGTATTGTTCTTACTGTTTCTGGCGGACATAATGATGTATTACTGTGGAAAGATTGGGATGATATACAAATACTTGGATCCACTATTGATGATGCGGCTGGAGAATGTTTTGATAAATGTGCTCGTATGCTTGGGCTTGAATATCCTGGTGGACCAGCATTATCTCGTGTAGCAGAAATGGGAATTCCTGGAAAAATTCACTTTCCACGCCCAATGATACACAGTGGAGATTATCAATTTTCTTTTTCTGGATTAAAAACATCACTTTTATATTTTTTACGAGATTTCCCAAAAGAGCTTACTCCTGCTGATACTGCAAATATTGCGTGGGGAATCCAAGATGCCATTATAGAAACACTCGTTTTAAAATCTTTTATAGCCGTAGAGAGATACAAAATACAAGAAGTTCATATCTCTGGAGGGGTTTCTGCAAATACCCTTTTAAGAAAAAGGTTTCAGGAAGAATGTGAAAAAAGAGGAATAGCGTTTCGGTTCCCTAAAAATATTGTTTTTTGTACCGATAACGCGGCAATGATTGGCGCAGCAGGACAGGTAATGTTTCAAAATCGTCCACAGAAAAAATGGAATATTGAAAACGTACAACTGAATATGGATCGAAAAAATTTTGGATTTTAGAAATATTTTTTATGATTTTTTTCGAATGGTATTCCACATTATTCCGCCTAGTAAAACCACAATTCCGCCCATAATACTCCAGAAAAGAAAAGGATTATTTTCTGTCCAGCGATTTTCCTCTGTATCACAAGCATTTCCTTTTTTATCTTGATCTTTATCTTCTTGCCCAGGGTTATATACAAAAGGGCAATTATCTTTTATCGAAAAAATTCCATCAATATCCGGATCTTCGCATACATCGCCTCTTCCGTTTGTATCAATATCTGTATTATTTGAATCTGCATCTTTCGGACAGAGGTCTTTCTCATCAAGAATACCGTCTCCATCAAAATCATTGTGAAATGCAGGATTTTTTTGAGCAGGGGGAAGAGAAAAAATAGGTGTTTTTTCATCATTTACCAACGGTTGAGGATCTGGAGTATAGGTGGCATATCCAAAATGAGGTTTCGAATAGAGAGTATAAGTCTTTCCCTCTTCTGCAAAAAAGAGGATTGAATTTGTTTGAAGCTCTTTTTGTTCTCCTGTAAAAGAAATATCTGCTATTTGTAATACATGAGGTGTTTCAAAAATAAAAGAAAGACTTATTGGATTTCCTAAATTTGGAAGTTCTAAAACTGGTGAAAAATCTCCTCGAGAAATAAGTTTGCCATTTTTCCCATCTGCAAAAACTGCGGAAACAGAAACTTTTTTAGGAGGAATGATGCCAGAACCCAAATTTATGTCTACAGATCTCACTACGGTTGGTTCTGCAAAAGAAATAGTGACAGAATAATTCCCATTTTCTTGAGGTTCAAACGCAAACAGTGTGGAGTTGTTTTGATCTAGTAATGCAGAAGGTGTTCCTGAAAAAGGAGAGGAAATATTTGAAACAGTGAGGTTTGTATTATCAATAATGGGAGTTGTACGCATCCATCGGTGGGGAACTGTTTTTATAAAATCCGTCAATAAAAGAGTTTCTCCTTCAATAGGACTATGAGTATTGTATTGCACAATTTTTGGTGTAACGATACCCTTTACTGTTATTTCTGTTTTTTCTTCATATCGACTGGTGTCTCTCTCTCCCGCAAGGGCTACAGAAGAAAAAAGGGAAATAGTAATAAGGAAAAAGAAAAAGTTTTTCATGGAGAAGAAAAAATGGAATTGGAAAAATGAATTGTAAGTTACAAATGAGGTATGTTTTCATCTAGAACAGGTTTTAGACCTATCTCTCCAAAAAATCCTTATTCTTCTGGTACCAAAATCCCACCAACAGTAGTACACCTCCTAAAAAAAGAAAAGAAAGAATTCTGTACATTTCTCCTAGCTCCCAAAGATCGTATATTAAAACCTTGCTTATTGATAAAAGGAAAAGGACAAGAGCGGCTTTTCGATATATAGATGCTTTTCTCCAAATTCCTATTCCAAAAAATAAAATAGCGTACAAAATTAAAAAACATGAATTTGCAAGTCCTTGAGCCATTATAATAGATCTGTCATCATATGTCGTCCATAAATCCTGATGTGCATAATAAGAATTATAATAGTAATCATCAATTTCACGAAATCCAATGGCTAATGGGAGTAAAAAAAGTGTTCCTCTAAAAATGAGAGTAAATATATTTTTAGAGAATTGCGATTGAAGGATTGCTAAAAGTCCCAGCAGAACAGCTCCGACAGCAATACGGGCGTTGAAAAAAGTTATGAGATACGATACATCAAATACACGGTTAAAATACGAAATGATTCCTCCAAATAACAAAAGAAACCCAAAAATATTAAAAGCACGAGATTCATTTTTTTCTGAAATCCAAAAAATTATACTTCCTTCTATTCCCCATAAAATAGGGAGCCAAATACCATTTGCTTCTAAAAAAAGAGCAATGGCAATAAACCCGAGAGCACTCCCAAAAAAAGTTTCTAAAATTTTTCGTTCTTCTTTTTTTGAGTATGCGAAAGCACCTAAAAAAACGTAAATCATAGCCATACCTAAAGAAAATAATCCTTCGTAATTTTGAAGATGATATTCTTCAAAAAAGGTCATCATTTGTCCAAAATAGAAAATAGGAGCGAGGAGTGCAAATGAGAAGGTAAGAGATGAAAAGTTTTTTTCTTTCCCAAAAATAGAGACGAGCGGAAAAATAAGAAAAAGTATGTAAAATGCGCCTAAAAACCCTGCACCTTGCCAGAGAGGAAGATCTAAAAATGTTCCAGCAGAAAGAAGGAAGGTGGCAATAAAAGCGGTAAAACTTAACGCTGTCCATCGTGTATATCCAGCAAGGATAATGACTGCAATATCTAAAAGAAAAATATAACTTAAAAGTCCTGTAATATTATCTCCTCCATTCACTAAAAATGGTGTTAAAAATCCACCACCAATTGCAAAAAAAGCGAGTGGTTGTGATGTATGCCGAAGAGAAAGAACCACCGCAGAAATAGTAATAATCACCAAAATCCCGAAAGCTATACTGGGAGGAAGTCCAATTTCTTCCGTATAAAAATTTCGAGCAGAAAAAATAGAGAAATAGAGTATAGAAAATCCTCCTCCAATAAGTACTTTCCCGTACTGCTCATATTTTTCAGTTAAATAGTCCCCGAAGCCCACAAAAATAATACCGGTTATCATTCCAATAGCGACTCTTCCAAATGGTCCAATAAGATCATGATCAAACGAATATTTTACAAAAAATGCTACTCCTAAGGCAGTAAGAGCCATTCCAATATTCATGAACCAGCTTTTTCCTAATTCTTCTTCCCAAGATGACTTTTTTGTGGCGATGGGTGTAAATGAAATATTGGAATGGGATGGTTGTGAAAATGATAATGTCTGGAGTGGAATATTATTCTGTGAGGGTTGGGGTTGAGAGAATATTGATTTTAAAATAATAGCGAGGATTCCGCCAAAAAAACTAATAGCTCCAATGGTATAAAAAAAATCACTAATCCCAAAAAAACTATCATAATCATCATAAAAATTTTCAGAAAT
>CAIRYL010000173.1 GCA_903882825.1 uncultured Candidatus Peregrinibacteria bacterium
AAAAAGTAGAAAATGAAATTAATATTTTTGATGAGAAAGTCCTTATCGTTTCTTTTGAACCTCATATTTTTGCAATTATTATTGAATCATCTGCGGTAGCAGAAACACAAAAACAGATTTTTGAAATTTTATGGAAAATTTCTGGGAATCAATAATTTTAAAAAGTTTTATTTTGAAAGAACACACCTTTATATTTTTTCTTTCAGGAACAGCAGGAACAGAAAGATTTTATTTTTTAAGAGTTTCTTCTATTTCTCTTCTTTTTTCTTTTACCAATCTTTTTATATCACGAGGCGCTTCTTTTTCAATAGCATTTAAAAGTTCTAAATTTTGAGGATCTGTGGATATTTTCTCTAATAAATATTTTGCATGATTCTCTCGAGAAACAGGAATGCTATAAATATCAATTTGCTCTCGAAAACTATCAGAAGCATTTTTATAAAAAATTTCACGTTTTTTTTGAAGAGCTTCTTCAACAGAAGGAGCAGAAATATCAATTGGGAGAGAAGAAGTTTCAGAATGAACATCTGGCAATGGCAAAGATTCTGAATTTATTTTTTCTGAATGGATATCCCCTACTTCTTGATCATTCCAAGAAGAAATATTTTTGGATACAGAATTCACTTTTTTTTGTATCACCTTCTGTGTTTCTTTTTCGTTTTTTACAGAAATTGGAAGTGATTTTCCTTCTAAAAGCGCTGAGGAAATGGATATTCCTTCTGCCACTTTTTCATTTGTATTCCCAAGATTTTCTAAGAGAGGAAGACTTTCAGATACTTGTTTTAAAGAACTTTCTGTTAAAGGCTTATTTCCAGCACTTTCCAATATAAGAGCGTCATTTAAACGAGAAAACAAAAATATCACCTCTTCATCAGTTGGCTTTTTTTGAAAAAACCCTTGAATATCATCTGAAAAATTTGAAAGCAGTACCATTTCCTGCATTTTGTTCGTCATACGAGTAATAATTTCTTCGCGATATTGAGTATCTTTTTCTTTATTTTTTTGAACCCAATTTTCCGAAAGTGAAGCAGGAATAAATGAAGTAATGACAGGTGATTCTAGAGGAGAAAAAATAATTTCTTTTGCATTTGTCAATGGAATAGTTGTTTCACTCGTCATTCCTGAAATTTTTAAAGAAATCGATCTTGAAAACACACGTACTTTTGTTTTTCCATTTAAGAGTGAAAGATCAAAGCTTGATCGTTCAGGAGAAATAATAGAATCAGCAGTATAAATGACCATTCCTAAACCACTGAGAGAATTTTGAAAAGTAGTTCCCCAAACTCGTCCTTCTTTTACCAGCACTTCCACTGCTCCAGATTCTAAAAATAAAGAATGCGGAGAAAGAGATTTTATTTGTATAATTGTGTTTTCATCCATCCGAATGGAACTTCCCTCAAAAAACACAATTTCAGCAAAAGAACCCGCCCCTGTTTGCAGAATTTCATCTGAAAAAATCTCTTCTGAAAGCTCTGGAATAATTTTTGTACCGTTTTTTTCTATGGAAAGAGAACCAGAAAAATCTCGTAAAACACTGGAGCTCATCGCAATACTTTGCTCGGAAGGAGAAGAGAAAAAAATAGGAACCATCACCAAGATACCCGCTACCAAACCTGGCCAAAATATAAGAGGATGACGGAAAAGCGCCTGAAAATTTTCAAAAATACCATGAAAAAAGTGTTTCCATGAAATTGGTTTCGGAAAATTTTGAGCATTAAAAAAAAGATTTGGAATAGGAAGTTTTATTTTTTGAAGAAAACTTTTAAAAAATGACCTCCACCCTGAATTTTTGGGACCAGCGTTTTGCCGAACCCGGCTACAAATACGGCATTGAGCCCAACGCCTTCCTGCGCGATCAAGCCCGCCGCCTGCGCCCGGCCAGCAAAGTGCTGGTGCCCGGCGACGGCGAAGGCCGCAACGGCGTGTGGCTGGCCGAACAGGGTTTGCAGGTATTGTCGGTGGATAGTTCTTCTGTCGCGGTTGCCAAGGCAAAAGCGCTGGCAAGTCCCGCGCAGCGAGGCGCATCCGCTGGCCCGATGCGCGGGCCTTGCGCCCCGCGCTCAAGCTGATAGGATGAGGC
>CAIRYL010000174.1 GCA_903882825.1 uncultured Candidatus Peregrinibacteria bacterium
GTGGGATTCATCGTGGGTGGCTTTTGCCCGGGCACTTCTCTGGTGGCTGCTTCCACCCTTAAACTGGACGGGATCGTCTTTGTCCTGGGCGGTTTGTTCGGTGTCTGGGCTTTTGGAGAGAGTGTCAGCTATTTTGAAGACTTTTTTTACTCTTCCTATTTTGGCCGCTTGACCCTCTATGACTGGCTGGGAATTTCCCCGGGAGTGGCAGTTTCCAGTTTCCGGATCCACAGTGTAAGGCTAACATTAAGATTATCGGATATCGTATCAGCCGAATAGATGATATTGGATTTAGAAAAACTGTAATACCCGCTACTATAAGTCTTTTGCGCTTGAACAGTCCTTTTAAAATTTCCATTTTTCGACTTCCATCTGGAAGATCTATTCCTCTTATAACACCTGTTTCCATAAGCGTTTTCAGAGCCCTGTAAATAGTGATTTTCCCGATATTCTTATGTTTTTTTTGTACGGCATCGGTACATTCGGCGAGTGTAAAATGTCCTAAAAAATTTGTAAGAACATCTAAAATAATATCTCTTTGTCGTGTTTTATTCCCTTTAAAAATATTCTCAGGCATTTTAAAAGCAGGAACAACAAAAATCATTTCGGCTTTTTTTCTATCAATAGAAAAGTGATTTTCTTGAAATTCTATTATAAGAGGATACTGAACATTCCCATCATTTCCAGGAACTGTTATCAGTGATCCTGGAGAAATTCCAATGCTCGAAAGAAATTTTTCAGTATCTTTTTCTTCTGTTTTTACAATAAAAAGAGGTATTTTAGAGGGTGCCAGTGTTAAATTTTTTATATCTCTCATAATTTTTGAGATACTCATTTTTTATGATATTTTTTTATTTTGCTGAATCCAATATACAAAAAGCCAGGTTGTAAAAGCGTATTGTATAATAAATTGTATCCATTCTGGTTTGGAATACCATCCAAAAACAATATTAAAAGGAATACCAAGCCACCCTTCTTTATGATTCAAAAGAGTATGAGAGAGATCAAATACTTTTATAAATACTATGTTGTCACCAGAAATATATTCTAAAGAGCGCATTGCGGATAATCCTTCATGTATTCCGTATCCCAAAAGGTATCCAGCCTGAAGAATGAGATAGAGGAGTGTAATTTTAAAAAGAGAAGAAATACTTACTTTTACCAATGAAAAATACACAAAGAGAGAGAATATAAGAGCCAGAGAAATTCCAATAAGTATTGAAAAATAATGATATTGACCCGCAAATGAAAAAATAGCTATTTCAACACCTTCTCGCGCAATAAGCACCAACGAAACAATATAGAGACCCGTTTTCGTGAGATGAAGATTTACCTCTTCTTCCACATATTTTTTTATTTCACTTCCTTGACGTATCATCCAAAAAATAAAAGAACTCACAAGCCCTACTGCCACTAAACTTGCGATACTTTCCCATAATTTCCCTGTTTCTTCCATTTTTGAAAATTGACTCCCAACAGAAAATAATAAAAATCCCACTAGAAATGAAAAAATAATGCTCGATAAAAATCCATATATAACACTTTCGTTGAGATGTGTATTTCCTGTTTTTTGTAAAAATTTAAAAATAAGGATAAGAATCAGAAATGCTTCTAATCCTTCACGAAATGAAACCACTATTCCCGGAATAAAATTTTCCATAAAAGAAAAAAGAAGAAATATAATTTCATAAA
>CAIRYL010000175.1 GCA_903882825.1 uncultured Candidatus Peregrinibacteria bacterium
GTGCCAATGCAAAAATTTTTTACCAACTGGCTCATCAGTCAAACAAAACAGATCAATTTTTAGAACAGGTTTCTGATAGGTTCCACAGCCCCACAAGGGGGATTATGGAACCAGCAATGTTTATGGAACCAGCAGGGGGTTATTACCGATTGAAAAATGGGAATGCGAAGGGCATGCAAGGTATTAAATTTTAGAGCCCCTCTGAAGAGGCACTCCAGAATAAGAAAAAGAAAAAAAGTATGGTACTAATTCCTATCGGGAAAAAAATAATAAAATAAAAAATATTAATTTGGACTACTTTCCCAAAAATAGGGGAATTTGTGAATTTTTTGAGTATAAAATTTATCATTCCAAACAACGAGTAAAATAGAAGAAATAATAAAAATGAAAATACTGTGAATAAAAAAGGTATATCTATAAATATAGATCCTTCGTTACCAGAATTTAAACCTCTTATTGATTCATATACTAATGATAGGCTATTAAAAGTAGAAATGAGATACTTGGATAGAGAGAAATTATGATTAAAAAAAATTACAGAAAGCAATAAAAACAATATAATAAAAGACAATAAAAATGGTACCCTGTAGACTTTAATAATATATTTCATTTTTTTTCTATATAATTTTTAATTTTATCTTTACTTAAAGAGCTTGAATAACTCTTTGGATGAGAATCTTCCTCTGTATAACCATCCGGTACTGTCCATAATCCATTTCCCCAAGGAATTTTATCATGATTATTTTTTGCATCTTCCGTAGATACTCCTCCTATTCCTTTAAAATATGATTCTAATGCTTGAGGTAACGTTTTACCATTCTTTAGCTGTTCAGGGAGATATACATCCCCAAAGTATGCTCCTAATTCATTAGAATTAAGATCTTCAAAAGAGTAAGCACTATATGCTTGTGAATTTCTAAAACCATTATTATATAGTAATTGCTGAAAACTTTCGAGGGCTTCACCATCTGCAATTACTCTATCATAGTCTTGTGGAGAATAACCTTTCTCAGCAGCTGAAAAAAAGTGTTTCATGTCAACCCATCCTCCAAGATTTGTGTAGACATATCGGCTTTTACTTAAATCATTATCCCCACTATTATAATTCCCTCCATAATTACTATTAATTTTCGATAAAATAGTAGATGGAGATCTATTATAATTTCTTCCGAACCATGAAAATGTTTCATAACTCTTTGCTTGTTTTACAATGGTAGAATTACTCGAAACATCAGTAGTTTCATTTTTTACTGGATATGAACCACTCGGATCCACATATTTCATCGGATTATTCATCACATAGCTGTACTTATTAAAACTCTGTGGGTTTTGTACATCCCCACCCCATGGATCAATACTTATAAATCGTCCAATAGCGCTGTTATAGTACCGTGCTTCGTAATAGTACAAACCCGTATCTTCGTCTTTTTCTTTTCCCGTATATTTATAATCGTTTTCATATCCTGCTGTTTTTTCTTCCAATCTGGTTTCTCCAAATGCA
>CAIRYL010000176.1 GCA_903882825.1 uncultured Candidatus Peregrinibacteria bacterium
AAAAAGAAAAAATAATTTTTCCCAAAAAACCATTAAAAATGTGCATTAAAACACGGTTCTTGTAGGGTATAAGAATTTTTTTGTGGATGGAAAACTTCTGTATAAATAGCGCCACTTCTTTTTGATTTTTTTACAGGGCCCGTAAAAACAAAAAAAAGAGAAAAGTTTTCGTCCAAATTCTCATAATTTGAAGATGTGTCCTAAAAAACACTGTTTTCCTGTGGTTTTGGTTAAAATTGTTTTTATTATATCTGGTATAAAAACAAAAAGCAAAACATTTTTTTTGTTTGTAAAGTATGGCATGTTTTTTTATTTTGTCATTGCCTTTATAAACCCATCATAACGCTTTTAAACATTTTTATTTTTAAAAAAATACCCCATTTTTTAATGGGTTTAAAAGTATGTTTTAGTATATTTTTTAAAAAATGCAAATATTTTTCTGGCAGTATTCGTGGCGTTTCCCGTCGCTGGTTCAATACTCTCCGTCTTGTGGATTCCCGCCTTCGCGGGAATGACAAAACCTTCGCGGGAATGACTCGCTGGTTCCATACTCTCCCGAAGGGAGGTGTGGAACCATCTTGCATACAATGGCTCCACAGTTTGGCTCTCGCGAAAACTATGGAATCAGCCAGATCTTGTGGAACAGGGATTCCCGCCTTCGCGGGAATGAAAAAGCATTCATTTCGCTCGAGAATTACCCGAAAACCCACACCTGTAGGGGCAGACCTGCGTGTCTGCCATTTCCCCCAATATTTACCCAAAAAAATAATGTGGAAACCATAGAAAATGATATACTTCTAAAAGAAGAATCTTGTTCTTTTTTGTAAAATAATGAGTACTTGTCGCCAATGCAAAATTTCTTTTGCTATTACTCCAACTGATTTGGCGTTTTATACCAAAATAAGCCTCGTAATAAACGGAGAAAAATATCCGATCCCCGAGCCAACTTTGTGTCCTCCTTGCCGAGAACAATTACGATTGGCATGGAAAAATGAAAGAAAACTATACAAACGTACTTGTGATTTATGCCACAAAACCACTATTGCCATTTATTCTCCTGACAAACCGAATACTGTTTATTGTCGAGAATGCTGGTGGGGTAATCAATGGGATTCTCTGCAGTATGGCACAAAGTATAACCCTTCTCGTTCTTTTTTTGAGCAATTTCACGAACTTCTTCAAAAAGTGCCGAAACCGGCATTAAATCATAATCAAAACGAAAATTGTGAATATACCACCAGCACAACACTCAATCGAAATTGCTATCTTATTTCTTCTTCTGGGAAAAATGAAGATTGTTACTACGGAATATTTTTAAAAGGGAACAAAAACAGTATCGACAATACGCACATCATCGAGTCAGAACTTTGTTATGGATGTATAGATTCCAAAGGTGGCTATCATTTACAATATTGCCAAAACACGTACGACTGTGCAGATTCCGCTTTTTTATACGACTGTCACAATGCCCAGAAATGTTTTCTCAGTTGTGGGCTTCGCAATAAAAAATTTGTATTTCAAAACGAACAGCTCTCAAAAGAAGAATATGAAAAAAGAATTTCAGAAATTAATTTTGGATCCAGAAAGACAATTGAAAAGCTAAAACAAGAGTTTTTAGTGATGTGCAAAAAATACCCACACTTATATTACGATGGACAAAATAATGAAGATGTTTCCTTCAGTAATTATATTTTTAACTCCAAAAGCTGCTCTTTTTGCCGTGACGCGTATGATTTGGAAGATTGTAAATTTTGCTCGTGGTATAACGAATCAAAAGACTGTTATGACGTTTACGCCTTTGGATACGGAAATGAGCTCTGTTACAACGATTTAGAAATTGGATCCCATGCTCATCACGTTCTTTTTAGTCTTCATTGTTGGAATTCCATTCATGATATTCTCTACTGCCACACATGCCATAGCAGTTCTTATTTATTCGGATGCGTTGGTTTACAACACAAAAAATACTGCATTCTTAATGTTCAATATACAAAACAAGAATATGAAATTTTAGTACCACAAATTATTACCAATATGAAAAAAACAAGAGAATGGGGAGAATTCCTTCCTGCGAATTTTTCACCTTTTGGTTATAACGAAACCATAGCAAATGATTTTTATCCACTATCTCGAGAAGAAGTAGGGGAAAATTGCAACGTTCCCTACAGAAGAGGATGGAAATGGAAAACCCAAATCGAAGAAATTCCACAAGTTTCAAAAATTATTCAGGCAATCCAATTACCAGACAGGCTACAAGATATTCCTGATGATATTTTAAATTGGGCAATTCGGTGCAAAAATACCAATCGTCTCTATCGAATATTACCGCAAGAATTACGATTTTACCGTGATAATAATATTCCTATCCCTGAGTATCATCCTGATGAGCGCCATCAAAAACGCCTGGCACTTCGAAGTCCTTTAGCTTTTTTAGCGCGCTTGTGCAGTAAATGTGGCGTAAAAATTATTACCTCTTACATTCCAGGATCACCAGAAAAGGTCTATTGCGAAAAATGTTATCTCGAAGAGGTATACTAAAAATATGCCACTTCTCTGTATAGTAAGGAAAGTGAGTTACACTTTTAGAAAGTATCTGTATTCAAGCGACTCTCCCAAAGGGAAGTGTGGATCCTTCTAGTGGAACATGGATTCCCGCCTTCGCGGGAATGACAAATCCTTCGCAGGAATGACAAAGCTCAACGGGAATGACAAATATAAACGATACACTATTTCTTCTCATTCCTTTTTCTTTCATACGATATACCAGGCAGCGAGAGAGAAAGACAATAAAAATAACATCATTTCTTGTATCGAGACAATAAATAAGCCCCTATAAACAAAATTAAAGTACTAATAATCAAAACGATCCAATTGAAAAAACCATAAAAAGAAAAAAATCCAAAAAAAGATAATCCTATCAATCCTAGAAATACCAAAACGAGACCAATTCCTCCTTTGTAATAAGCCCATTGAAAAAATCTTTTAATTGCATCGAGATTATTATTCTTCTTCTTTCTGGATTTTGGATTATAAGCCATTTTTTCAAATTAAATAACAGTTTTTACCCCCCGCTTTCGCGGGGGGCTTTTACTATCACTTATTCCGCATCCTTAATAGACAACTTCAGTCGTCCCTTGTCATCAATTCCAATTAACTTTACTCGCACCTTTTGCCCTACTTGCAATACATCTAATGCACTATTAATGCGTTCTCCGCTAATCATAGATACATGAATAAGCCCTTGTACTCCTGGTAAAATTTCGGCAAATGCACCGTAATCTTCTACCCGCTTAATAACGGCATCATAGCTTTTTCCTACTTCGGCTTCTTCTACTAATCCCTTAATAATGGCTACTGCTCGCTCTGCTCCGTCGCCTCCAATGCACGAAATCACAATCATTCCATCATCAGAAATATCAATTTCACATCCTGTTTCTGCAATAATTTTTTGAATGGTTTCCCCTCCCTTTCCAATAACCTTTCCAATACGATCTGGATCAATTTGAAGAGACGTAAGTCGTGGAGCATACTGTGACATTTCAGCTCGTGGAGACGCAATAACCGCCAACATTTTCTCCAAAATTTCGAGTCGTCCTTTTTTTGCTTGCGTAAGCGCTTGCTCAAAAACCTGTTTACTTAAGCCTGAAACCTTAATATCCATTTGAATAGCAGTAATTCCTTTTGCGGTTCCTGCCACTTTAAAGTCCATATCTCCCACAAAATCTTCGTCGTCCTGAATATCAGACAAAATTTTATATTTTCCGTTCATCGTTCCGTCTTCGGTAATAAGCCCCATGGCAATTCCCGCAACGGGTGCAGTAATAGGTACTCCTGCGTCCATAAGCGACAAAGTAGAACCACATACCGATGCCATAGAAGATGATCCATTGGACATGAGAATTTCGGTTACCACTCGAATGGTGTAAGGAAATCCTTCTCGATGCGGAAGAACTGGCAAAAGTGCTCGTTCTGCCAATGCTCCGTGTCCAATTTCTCGGTTTCCCGTCATAAGGCGGTTAGAAGCCTCACCCACCGAAAACGGTGGAAAATTATAGTGATGCATATAGTACGACTTTGTTTCACCACCAATCCCCTCTTTTGTTTGTGCCAAAGCAGGAGATGCCAAAGTGGTAATAGAAAGTCCTTGTGTTTCGCCTCGTTGAAAAAGTGCCGATCCGTGTGTTCTTTCAAAAAGTCCTACTTCTACATTTATAGGACGAATTTGGTCGAGTTTTCGTTCCGCAATGCGTTTTTCATGATTTAAAATGGCATCACGTAAAATCTTTTTCCAAACGGCATCCGCAGATGATGAAAAATTTTTCGTTACTCGTTCTTCTTCAAAATTTTCTTTTGCAGATTCCTTTGCCATGGTATAAATCTCTTTTTTTCGGAGCATTCGCTCTTTTTTCCCAGGAATTTCCCATAAACATTTTACAAATTCTTCTTCAAAATTTTTCGCTACAAATTCAATAATTTCTGTATCTTTTTCAGGAGCTACTATTTCCTTTTTCGCTTTTCCAATTTTTGATTGAATTTCAGAGAAGAGCGCACAGAAGGCTTTTCCTTTCTCTTTTCCAAACTCAATGGCGTCGAGCATTGTATCTTCAGGAACTTCGTGTGCTCCAGCTTCAATCATTAACACATTTTCAGCAGTAGAAGATACCACAAGATCGAGATGAGAAGTTTCTCGCTCGGTTTTTGTAGGATTCGCCACAAGTTTCCCGTCTAAAAGACCAACACGAACAGTTGCAATAGGACCAGTCCATGGAATATCCGATGCGTGAAGCGCTACGGAAGAAGCAAGAGAAGCCAGAACATCGTGTTCATTTTCTCTATCGTACGAAAGAGTGGTAATCATTACTTGTACATCGTTTCGGAGATATTTCGGGAAAAGCGGTCGAAGTGAGCGATCTATAAGCCGTCCAATAAGAGTAATATCGTCAGATGGTCGCGATTCTCGTTTCATGAATCGAGAAGATTTAATCATCCCTGAAGCGTACAATTTTTCATTGTAGTTCACCATTAACGGCATAAAATCAATATCTCGCGCTTCAGATGACATTACTACGGTTGCCAAAACAGTAGTTCCGCCACAGGTAGCAACGCACGAACAATTCGCGAGTGTGGCAATTTTCCCAAACTCAAAAGTATATTTCTTCCCTTCAAAATCGAGAGAAAAACTTTGGTAATGTGGGTAGTATGCACTCCCAGGCATTACAGAAGGTTCTAAAGCAGAACCAGTAATGGCGTTTAAAAACGACATAAAAAAAGAAAAAAAGGACAAAAATGCTTTGGCATTCGCCTTTTTTATCCGATTATAGCTGAACTTATTGGAATGTCTTTCGGGAAGAACAAGGCACTCTAACAAATCCAGGCATAACGGAAAAAAGACATACACAAAACAGAAGTAGTATATCGAATATCACCAAAAAAGAAAGGTCGAAAAAATATACCAAAAAAACACAATATTTTTTTAGGGAAAATTTATTTTCCTACAATATTTCCCGAAGTCCTGTTTTCCAGTTTTTTAAAAGCTCTGTTTTGGAAATTTGAAACATTCCTCCGTGAATTACCTCGGAATTTTTTTGAAACACACCCAATAATGTCACTGGAATACCAGCTTCATTTGCAAATTCTAAAAAAAGTTCTGGAAGATTGGTCGTCACCAGAAAACCATTCCCTTCGGAAAAAAGCTCTGGAAGTGAAAATCTTGAAAAATCCCCCGTAAATCCCATCTCCGACCGAGTACACATTTGCAAAAAGGTTGCCATCATCCCTCCCACATCTATTACCGCACTAGAAGAAAAGAACCCTTTATTATACGCTTTATGAAAAAACTGCATTTGAGATTCGGCTTTTTGAAAAAATGCAAGAGATATGGGAATCACTTTCCCGCCCGTTTTTTGTAAAGACGAAAAAATTTCGGTATCTGCTAATTCACTCCGTCTTTCCCCAATTAAAAAAAGACTCTGCCCATCTTTTGGAACGTTTCCAATCGCCACAGAAACATCTGGCACCACCCCAAAAGCAGATACAATAGCAGAAGGATTCCCCTGTTTATACAAAGAAACATTTCCAGATATAAAAGGAGTCGACTCCGAAGGATCTTCTAAAAGATGAATATTTTTTGCACCATCAGCTACTCCTTTTACCCCATCTAAAAATTTCCCCATATCCTCTGGAATTTCTGGATTTCCATAATTTAAACAATCCGTCATGGCTCTTGGAAGTCCTCCCACTGCCACTACTTTTTGTAAAGCCGTAAGCACTGCCATAGCACCTTGTACATACGGCGAAGTTTTCCCAAATCTTGGAGATCCTCCAATAGAAACAGAAAATCCTATTTTTTGTTGTTCTTCCGAAAGATTTTCTTCGTCTCTTAACGGTGCCACCACTACCGCTTCTGATACAGATCTTTCTAAAACTGTTGAAGCTTGCACGGTTTGATCATATTTTTCATATACTACCGACCGATCCGCCAGATTTGGACGAGAAAGAAAAGAAATAAGAAATTTGGAAAAAGCGGTGGGAAAATCAGTCCCGAATGATAAAAAATCATCGGAGGAAAGTGTTTGTTCGGTTTCTTCTGGTTTTGGAAGTACAAAAGGACGATCAATAAGAAGCCCCGCAGTAATATCTTCAGCTTTTGCTTCACAAATAACCGTTCCCTTATACGTAACGCGATACACAGGATTTTGTGTAACAAAACCTATTTTTGAAGCCATGGCTCCTGGTGAAACATTTGGGAAATCCCATTTTACATTAAAATGATATAAAACTTTTTCGGTAAGATCTGGTGGAACCGCAAAACAAAAACGTTCTTGAGTTTCTGAACACAAAATAATATGAGGAGGTAAATTTTCTTCTCCTACGTGAATATTTTCTACCTGAATTTCCGCTCCAAACCCAGCACTGTCTACCAATTCTACGCTTGCGCACATAATTCCTCCAGCTCCCATATCCTTCATGGCAATTCTTTGTAAATCGCCTGTTTTTTTCAATTCTAAAAAAAGATCTTGAAACGAAGCCAATAAATGTCGCTCTAAAAAAGGATTTGGTTCTTGTACCGCTCCTAAGTTTTTTTCTTTTTCTTCCATGTTTACCACCATTGATGCAAAACTTGCCCCTCCAAATCCACTTCTATCGGATGGTTTCCCCACTACAATAAGATCATATTTTTCTGTTGCTCCATTTTTTGGAACGTATGAATGCAAAATATCAGATTCTTGCACCAGTCCCAATGCCACTACATTTACCAATGTAGATCCATCAAAACTTTTTTCAAAAAAAATATCTCCCCCCATGTTTGGAACTCCCAAAGGATTGGCATATCCTGCAATTCCATCAATAACTCCACGAGCAATGACTTGATTTTCAAGTTTTTGAGCATTTCCAAATCGAAGTCCGTCTAAACAGCCAATAACACGGGCACCCATACACGCAATATCTCTACAAATTCCTCCAACGCCAGTCGCGGCTCCTTCGTATGGGACAATTTGAGAAGGAGCATTATGAGATTCATGGGAATACACAATCCCATATTTTTGACCATTTATTTCACAAAGTTCTACAATTCCAGCATCTTCTTTTGGTCCTAAAATAACATACTTTCCTTCTGTAGGCAGTGTTTTTAAAGCCTTTCGAGAACTTTTATAGGAAGAATGTTCCGATCCTTGGATAGAAAAAATGGTAGCTTCGGTAAGAGTAGGATTGCGCCCCAGTAATGTACCCATTTTTCTGGCTTCTGAAACGGTAAGCACCAGCGCATTTTCTGTAAGAATTTTTTGTATTTCCGTATCCGATGCGTTTTGAAGCGGTAAAATAGGTTCTATGTGTGTCACAAGCAAAAATAAAAAATCACAGAAAGTGTAAAACATGAAGCACAGAATTACAAAAAAATAGATTTTGAAGAAAAAAATTGAAGAGTATATTAAAATATGTTATATTTCCGGCGCAAAAACCATGACATACACACACCCCACCATCCTTCGTGCACAGGAACTTTTTTCTGCCGATGCTTACGGTCGTTTTTCTCGTGCAATACTCTTTGTACAAGAAAAAGGAATTCCACTGGGACGGATTATGGATATCAATTTCCTTTTTTTAGAAATTTTCCCAGATATTGAAACGGTTATCTCTTCCCTTTTTTTAGAAACAAAAGAAATTATTACTGATACAGAAATAGAAAATTTATTAGGAAAAGAAAGTGTAAAAACTGTACATAAGCTCAGATCTGTGGCATTTGAAGAAATGTTTTTCCATCATCATCAAAAAAAATTAGCAAAACAAATCATCCTCGGGTTTTTCTCAGACATTAGAATTTTATTTTTTTTATTGGCAGAAAGAATGTATTTTTTAAGACATCTTTCCGAAGTGCCAAAAGAAATGCGTCTTTTATTGGCACAAGAAGCACTAGAAATTTTGGCACCTCTTTCTTTACGGTTAGGGATTCACCAATTTAAAATGGAATTTGAAGAACAAGCATTTGGCATTTTGTATCCCCATGATTTCAATATTATAGAATCACAAATAGAAAATTTTCTCTCAGATACGGAAAATGCTTTTTCTCTCTTTCAAGAAAATCTTCAACAAAAACTTACTCAAAAAAATATCTCCACAAAAATTTCTAGCAGAAGAAAAAATTTTTACAGTGTCTTCCAAAAACTCACTCAAAAAGGAAAATCTCATATTACCGAAATAAATGACGTACTCGCTATGAGAGTTGTTACAAAAAATAGAGATGATTGTTATCGTATCCTGGGAAATGTTCATGCTATAGGAATGCCTATCGCTGGTCGAATAAAAGATTATATTGCTTCTCCTAAAAAAAACGGATACCAAAGCCTTCATACAACGATTCTTATAAAAAATAAAAATAATCTTCCTATCCCCCTAGAAGTCCAAATACGAAATGAGGAAATGGATCATAATGCAGAATGGGGAATGGCATCCCATATTTTATACAAAGAAAAAAAATTAGCTCATCATATTTCTCGTGAAAGTCTTACAAAATATGTTCACGAATTAGAAAAAAATTTTAAAAATAGTGAGTTTCTACAAGACACAATTGGGGAAA
>CAIRYL010000177.1 GCA_903882825.1 uncultured Candidatus Peregrinibacteria bacterium
GAAATATTTCTGAAGGTGTATTTTTTTTCCAAAGAGAAGATATTTTTCCCCATATTCGTTTTCCAAAATTTTGAATACCCTCAAAAGAAAAAAATTCGAAAAGTAAAACTATTCCTGCGAGTCCTATACTTGCCATTCCTGTCCACTTAATAGAAACCGCAATTGCACATGAAAAAGCGGTTAAAACCCAAAAAATCCATTTTTTCCAGGTGCTTTGCGACTGGAAAAAAAACAATAAGAACAAAAGAGAAAGTGTTGAGAAAAAGATGAGAGTAGAGTCCATGAGGACGTATTGTGATTCGGTGAGTAGGGAAGTTTCAAACGTAGCTAGGAGGCTTCCGGTACTCGCAATGGTGAGTGATCGTGTGGCAAAAAAGAGGAGTAAAAAAAGAAGAGGAATTAAGAGTACTCCAAAAAAAGCGGGTAAAAATCGTACCCAAAACAGATCCAAATCTTTATGATACAGAGTCCCAATACTCCATTCGGCACCTAATTCGTCGGATCTTGGCACTTCGGAAAAATTCCCAATTCTGGCACCTGCCCATAAAAGTATCTTTCCCAGTGGTGGATGAATATCAAAAAAGTATTCACCATTTTCATAGTTTTCTACAAATCTAAAAAAATGATATTCATCAAATACCACTTCTCGTGGTGATTCTAACGCCCAAAACCGCGTAGAAATAGCAAAAAGTGTGATACATAAAAATAGTGACCAAAAATATATGGCAGAACGAAAGCAAGAGGGAAGTGAAATTCGGAAATTTTGGAACATAAAAATTAAAAAATACAGTGAAAATCGCACTCAAATGTAACGCATCTCTTTTTTTTCACAAAATGTAAGTGTCGAATATTGTATTATCCAATCATCCGAAAAAATTCTTCACGAGTTTTCGCATCGCTTCTAAAAAGACCACGAACCGCAGAGGTTTCCATGCTGGCATTTATTTTTTTTACACCTCGCATTTGCATGCATAAATGCAAAGCGCTTACTTTTACAGCGACTCCCTTTGGTTCTAAAAGTTTCGCAAGCGTGTCGGCAATTTGCATTGTCATGCGTTCTTGGTTTTGAAGGCGTCGTGCGAATATTTCTACGATTCTTGGGATTTTGGAAAGTCCAATTATTTTTTTATGAGGAATATATCCCACCGAAACTTTTCCTAAAATAGGCAGTAAGTGATGCTCACAAATCGATTGAAACTCAATATCTTTCACTACGACCATTTCATCGTAGTTTTCTCCATCAAATACTGTTTCTAATTTTTGATTCTCAAAATCGTATCCACTACAAAGTTCTTGCCAAGCACTGGCAAAACGACGGGGAGTATCTAACAATCCTTCCCGTTTTGGGTCTTCCCCAATGGCTTCGAGAATGAGAATACAGGCCTTTTCCAGTTTTTGAATATCCATGAGAAAAGAGAAAATAAAAAATATTTACCACGGCCACCAATCAGAAAACATATTTTTATGATTGGGATTTTTTTCGTCTGTAGGAATTTCATGCCATTCTAATATTTTTTCGAGTCTTTTTATTTCTTTTTCAAGTTCTAAAATTCGTTTTCGCTCTGAAGAATGAATTTCAGCATAAAATGATGCCCCTAAAACAGCGGTTGGAAGAGCAAAAATGGCAACGCCAAAAACAGCAGTTATTCCTCCTACAATTTTTCCAAAATCAGTAATAGGGACTATATCTCCGTAACCAATGGTAGAAACGGTGGTAATACCCCACCAAATACTCGCAGGAATACTTGAAAATTTTTGTGGTTGAGCGGAGTGTTCCAAAAAATACATAAGGGTGGAAAGGAAACTCACAATGGCGATAATGAAAAAGAAAATCGCAACGAGGTCTTCTTTATGACGGTTTATAAGCCCTACAATTCGACTAAAAGCTTGGGTATATTTTCCAATTTGAATAATTCGAATAATTCGAATAAGCCTAAAAAAACGAAGCATTCCCGTTTGTAATAAATGTATTGGTAAAAAAATATATAAAAAAAATGGGATAATGCTCAAAAGATCTAAAATCATGAGGGGCGTGAAAATAAAGCGTATAAGGCCCCGTGTTCCTTCATATTGTTTTCGAAAATCTGCGGTCCAAATGCGGGCAAGATATTCCACTATAAAAATGCTGACATATACCACTTCAATCCACCAAAAAACGTGATTATATACAAAAAGACGAGGAAGTGTTTCTAAAATGGTAGAAAGAATACTCACCACAATAGTAATAAAGAGAATTCTCTCGAATGTTTTTCCAAGAGGAGACTCACTTTCGTGTTCTAAAATGGTAAATACATATTCTTTTACTTGGTGTATAGTCATATAAATTTTTTGAAAAAGGATGCTCTTTTTTTCGTGAGCATCCTACTGTTTTCATTAAAAAAACGGAAGAGATTTCTTTTGTAGGACTTACGCATACACTTTCTCAAAATGCCTCTTCCTCTCCGTTAACCCCAGAGATATCTCGAGGATTAAAATAGGGTATTTCTATAATTTTGAGTTTTGTTACTGCCATACGGGAATGATCGTATCAGATGCATTACTACAAATCGGTCCATCGGAATCAAATCCGGTAAGAACTTCATTGTCATCACACTTAAATTCAACTCCAGATTTAGTTTTTAAAGTTCCTCCAAAAACTACATCTTTTGATATTTCTGCATTTCCATTGCTTCTGAGCGCTAAAATAGTTTCTCCGGAAGATCCTCCCGTTTTCAATTTTATATCTCCATTGATTCCTGAGAAAATATTCAGATCGTTAGTCAGTGGCAATTCTCCAGGACTAACACCAAATCCATATTTATCGGCTCCTCCTACATTCATAAGATAAATTTTATCTCCAAAATCTCCACCAAATTCAAGATTTGTTTCAGGATTATTTGTCCCTATGCCAATACTAATTTGTCCATTGAGGTTCATTGTAGAATCAAAAGTTCCACCTTGCGCAAGATCTAAAGCCGTTTTTGCTTGAGCTTTTGTTTCGGCAAAACCAGCATCAGTCATAAAAGAAGTATCCAGCTCATCAAATGTAACGCAGGTGACGTTTCCGTCATTTCCAATAGTCTTTACACCAAAATCGCATGGATCGGCATCATTATTTGGAAAAACAATACTCGATTGATATTTTGTGGAAAGAGGAGTCCCTCCTTCAGAAATACTTCCTGCCACTAAAACATCTCCTACATTATTTATTTCCATCCTTTTCGTGTTATTTCCCGTATAAAAAGCAATATTTCCGTCACTAAACGTGGCTCTTCCGGAGTTTCCAGTATTTTTCCCAATATTTATGCTCGGAGAAATAATATCGAGTGTTCCCGCATTCTCAGTTATAGTATGTGTAGCAGTACCTTGCAGAGTAATTCCTCCATCTTGAATATGAAGTGCCGAAGAGGGAGCATTTGTTCCAATTCCGAGTTTTCCACTTTGTACAATAATATTTCCCGAATCTGCTAAAAGAGCGGTATGAGAAACTCCAGTAAAAGATCCATCGTTAAAACTTGGGGAAATTTTTACCGCAACTGCATTACTATTATTCCCAGATGCAGAAACAGTACTTCCAACATGCAATGTAGTGGCTGGAGTATCAACCCCTATTCCCACTTTTCCACTTTTTTCTAATGTGAGAAGTCGTTTTTGGTATATCCCATCGTTTCCCGCATACCAAAAGGAAAGTCGACCACTGTTTTGGGCATTACTTCCTCCTCCTGAAATTCCAAAGCTATCACTTGCATTGTCTGCGTGTTGATTTGTGAAAAGTATTCCAGATCCTTGTACATCAGACGAATTGAGAAACAAAAGGTCTCGGTGATTTGTAGCAACAAGAGAAAGTGTAGGAGTAGTATCAGTAGAAAGTGAATTAATTTTAAAGAATGCTGTAGAGGTAGTAAGAGCACCGGCTTGTACACCTCCCTTTGCATCTTCCACGGCTTTTGCATCTTGAGCATCTACGTAGTCTTTTGTAGTGACTGTTTGAATGCCGTTTGCTCCACCTATAGTGCTTACAGATTGAATAATTCCGTCAGCAATAATTTTCCCGGTACTTTTGATATCGCCACCTACTTTTAGTTTTTCAGAAGCATATACAATATTTCCACCTCCATCTACTCCCAGACCAATTCCTACATTTCCGGTAGTATTGTTAATAGTAAAATCTGATGATCCTTCACGAATCTTATTGGGAACACCGGAAAGTCTTTCTTTACATTCCCAAGTATTTCCAATGGTATTCCACGATAAAATTTTATCGTTTGCATCGCATATTCGCATCCCCAGTTTATTTGTTCCCGCATCCTTTTCTAATCCACGACCAGGAATAACATCTTGTATCTCGTTTATAGAGCTAAAATCTCCATCTACTGTACAAGTTTTTGTACCATTCTCCTGTATATCACTTATAAATGATCCTGAAGCGCACGCTTCTCCCGTAATTCTTCGTTGAATAACGGTTGGACTTATTCCTAAAGGAGTAGTAGCGGTTCCTTCTCCTATAAATGGATTAAAACCTCCCGTAAGTGTTTGAGTATGTACTTTTGTAAGTCCTACCTTATCATAGCCAATACATTTCCATGCTCCTTCTGTAAAAGAGAGGAGCTGAGATCCACTACACATAGTAGTATTGAGTTTACTAAAATTAATAATCCCATCTTTTACGTCAACAGTGTCAATAGTTCCATTTAAAATATCGGAAGAAGTAATGGTTTCATTTTTTATTTGGTTCCCTTCAAGGCTCTCTGCGCTAATTCTACTTCCTAAAATTTTATCAGGATCTTGAAAAGATGGATCAGGATTATTGAAGATATAATTAAAAAATCCTTTAATTTTTACTGTTTCACCCCCAGGACCAGTTCCACTGTCGGGAGTTGCAAAAGCGTTATTATGAAGAATTTCTCCCATAATAAAACCTCCCAAAAGGGTTGCAAAAAGAACGAAAAAGAAGCTTTTGCGAACCGTCATAAAAATAAAAAAATGAATGTTGGTATGTGGAAATGCTCGGAAATTTCCGAATATCATGTATATTTTACACTTTTTTTATTTTTTTTCAAGTATGCAAAAAAAGAATTTTATATATCTTTTCTAAAAATCTCTTGTCCTGATGAGTTTTTCATTGGTAGAGTGAAGAATGACTAAATTTAAAAAAATGATTTCATTTTTAAAGAGCTTGGTAGTCGGCGATAAAAACTTTAAAATCCTTCGACGCTCCTAAAAAAGTGTGGATTTTTTTAGTTCTTTTTTATCGCTTATGAAGCACGAAAACAATAGAGTTCGAATTTTTGACACCACACTTCGAGATGGAGAACAAGCTCCTGGTTTTTCCATGAATTTAGAGGAAAAACTTCGCTTTGCAAAACAGTTAGAGCGATTACATGTGGATGTTATTGAAGCAGGTTTTCCGGCGGCCTCTCCCGATGATTTTCGTTCGGTAAAAGCAATCGCAGAATCTGTAACATTTCCTGAAATATGTGGACTGTCTCGGGCATTAGAAAGTGATATTTCCACTACTTGGGATGCTATTAAAAATTCCAAAAAACCTCGTATCCATACGTTTGTCGGGACGAGTCCCATTCACATGCAGTACAAACTCAAAAAAACACCAGCAGAAATCTTAAAAATGGCAGAAAATGCAGTTCGTTATGCAAAAAGCCTCTGTCATCGAGTAGATTTTTCACCGGAAGATGCAGGAAGAAGCGATAAAGATTTTTTAGTAGAAGTGATTACTCGCGCTATTGACGCGGGAGCGGATGTTATTAATATTCCAGATACGGTGGGATATGTAATGCCCAGCGAGTTTTTTGATCTGATTTCCTATCTTATTGCTCATGTTCCTAATAGTAAAAATGCCATTTTTTCTACTCATTGTCATAATGATTTAGGATTGGCGGTTGCGAATTCTTTATCAGGGGTACGTGCAGGCGCACGACAGGTAGAATGTACTATTAATGGGGCAGGGGAACGTGCAGGAAATGCTTCTTTAGAAGAGGTGGTGATGTCCATTCATACTCGTCCAGATTTTTATGCGCTAAAAACAGGGATTATTACGCGTGAGATTTTTGCAGCTTCTCAATTGCTTACCACACTTACGGGACAAAAAGTACAAGCAAATAAGGCAATTGTAGGAAGAAATGCCTTTGCACATGAATCTGGGATTCATCAGCATGGGATTTTAGCAAATCGTGAAACATACGAAATTATGACTCCTGAAAGTGTAGGAGTTGAAAAAACTGAAATTGTTCTGGGAAAGCATTCAGGACGCGCCGCACTTCGCTCTCATCTTCAAAAATTGGGATATGAACTTTCGGATGAAGAACTTTCACATGTTTTTGAAAGATTTAAAATATTAGCAGATATAAAGAAAGAAATTACCGATTCCGACTTAGATGTTTTGGTAATGGGAGAAAGTGCAGGAGAAAAAAAATATATCTGGGTACTGCAATCTTTTTTTGTTTCTTCTGGAGACAGTGTTATGCCCATCGCAAAAATTACCCTTAAAAATACTGTTGATGGAAAAGAATACACGGCTGAGAAAACTGGATCTGGAATGGTAGATGCTTCTTTTCAAGCTATTGATAGTATTTGTGGATCATACGGGAAGCTCACCCATTTTGGGATTGAGGCAATTACTCAAGGCATTGATGCTCAAGCAGTGGTGAGTCTTCGTTTAGAAGACGCCAATGGGA